>JBFMBQ010000527.1:0-3282 GCA_040755115.1 bacterium | reverse complement strand
ATAGAGGGAGTTTTTTTGTTTTTAATATTGAATATCAAAGGTCAAGTATAAAATTTTTATCCACTAATTTCACTAATTTTTACTAATGTAATTCGTGTAAATTCGTGTAATTAGTGGGTCATTAATATCAGATTTTTTGCAACTATCGCTTAAATTTAGAGTATAATTGTTTACACTAAAATACATTTACAGGGGGACAGTAATGAGCATATTCTGGGGCAGAGGTAAAAAGATAGGCGAAGATATTGAAAAATACCTTAATGAGATGAACAACTGCCTTCAACTTTTTCGTGATTTTTTCCACGATTTTCTGGGCGGCGTCTCGGATGAGAGATTGAAGGAGATGACGGAGAAGGTAGGTGTGTCGGAATCACGCTGCGACGACATTCGGCACGACATTGAGAAACGGCTTTTCAGCGGCGCGTTGCTGCCCGGCGTGCGCGGCGAAATTTTTGCGCTTCTTGAAGCGACGGATAAAGTGCCGAACAAGGCTGAAGCAATCTGTGATTTCATCTACCTTCAAAATGTTCAGGTGCCGGATAACCTGAAAGATGATTACGGGACACTGATGGATCTGACGCTTAAGTGCACCGACTCGCTCTCAGAGGCGCTGCGAACGATTTTCAAAGATATAAGGGAAGCAGAACGACTCGTTATCGTGGTGGACGACAGGGAGAGCGATGTGGATGACTGCGAACGGGCGCTCGTGAAGAAGATATTCAACATGGACATTGAACTTGCACAGAAGATGATGCTGCGTGATTTGGTGAACGAAATTTCCGCTATCTCTGACCGTGCGGAAAATGCCTCTAATTGCCTTGAAATGCTTGCAGTCAAGCGAAAAGCATAATTTTTATACAGGATTAAGAATTAAGGATTAAGTCGCAAGTGAAAGGATTAAAGATTAATGCGTGATATAGTAAAGGGTGAGATGTCAAAGGTAAGATGTAAGACGATAAATCATCTAACATTTTACATCTATTCATCGCACATTTAATTCCCTTAATCCTTACTACTATTTTTATTATGGGCTGGTTAAGCGGCGGAATATTCCTCGGTTGGGCGCTCGGCGCTAACGACGCTGCAAATGTGTTCGGCACGGCAGTGTCAACCCATGTAGTGTCTTTCCGCAGGGCGGCGGCGATTATCTGCATCTTCGTGATACTGGGCGCTGTGATAGATGGAGTGCCGGGTATGCGCACGCTCGGCGGGCTTGCTGAATATAATGCCCGGACTGCCTTCATCGCTTCTTTTTCTGCCGGCGTTACGGTTACAATGATGACCATTTTCCGATTGCCGGTTTCAACATCCCAGGCGGTCGTAGGCGCAATCATCGGCATCGGTATGACCTCTGGGCAGGCAAATTTCAGCGGTCTTAATAAAATCATTGTTTGCTGGATTGGCACACCGCTCGGCGCAATGGTCGCCGCCATTGTCATATACATGCTTCTGAGCGTTCCCTATAACCGCATCTCCCACAATATCGCTCTTGAGAGTTCAGTGCTTTACATAGGCTTTCTTGTCAGCGGCGCTTACGGCGCTTATGCACTCGGTGCGAACAATGTCGCCAATGTTGTCGGCGTGTATGTCGGCTCAGGATTGCTTAACCCGTTCACTGCCGCCGTTGTAGGGGCGGTAAGCATCTGTGCGGGTGTCATCACTTTCAGCAAACAGGTCATGTTCACCGTTGGCGAGCGACTCGTGCCGCTTGAAGCATTCACTGCACTGGTCGCGGTGTTGGCGCAGGCAGTTACTGTCCATTTCTATGCGATCGTCGGCGTCCCGGTTTCTACATCGCAGGCGATGGTAGGGGCAGTTCTTGGCGTAGGTATAATTAAAGGCGTCCGAAGCATAAACATCCGTATCTTGTTGAATATTATCTTCGGCTGGGTTCTCACGCCCTGCGTAGCCGGTGTTATTGCTTTCCTTTTATATCTGATTTTTCATTTTTAAAGGTTCACGGGGATAAGTGAAGAGATGCCCGCAGAAACTTCAATCGTCATGTGTCGTCTACAAACTCGTTTTGGAGTGCTGCGGAGAATGTTTTTGATCCTGACTGTCTGTTCATTGTTATTTTCCATAGCGTGGCAGTGGTTTCGGATTGGATGGTATGGCAGCGGCGAGGCTGGTGAAGCGATAGCGGCAGGCGCGCTGACGACGCGCGGTTTAAGCCTTTACGCCGACATCTGGCACGGCGGGATGCCAGGAGTTGCGTGGATTGCGACGATAGTAACAAAATTCAGTCCGTCTCTGATGAGCATTTTTGTTATTGAATGGGTTTGCACTTTTATATGTGCTGTTTTGATTTACTTTGTTGCGCGTTCTGTGGCGGAGCGAATGACGGCGTTGAGTTCTGCATCGCTTTTTATTGCCGTTTCAGCGGGGTTGACAGTGAGGGGAGCGGCTGGCGGGAAATTTTATATTCTGTTGATGCTGCTGGCGATATTGATTGCGTTAAGACGGAAAACAAGCAGTTTTTTAGTCGGCATCTTGGCAGGATTGGCTGTAATGTTTCATCTTTCTGCGCTTATAAGTGGTGCGGCGATTCTATTCGCGTTTTGCCTCGGCAAGAAGGCAACCGGCAGGCTGGGTTCGTCATCCCCAAACTTGTTTGGGGGTGTTTCTATCGCAGCAGGTCTGGTCTCCCCATTTATTTTATTAATAGTGTTGTTTGCAGCAGGAGGAACATTACCGGCTCTCTACGATTGCGTTCTGCGGTTCGGCTTTTATGAGTTGCTTGAAAGATACAGAAATTATGATGTGCAGATGAGAGGACTTGTTGATGGGCTGATGATGGGGGCGGTTTTGTGGGGTTTGCCGCTTATTTACGGCTCAAACCCATCAAATCGTTCAACCTCCGCAATCTTCCGGTGGTGGTTCGCCGCGGAGGCATTATGTATGGCATTGACGCTGGATTTTTCACCGGGGGCAATGCTGCGCTGCTTTGCGCCGCTCGCAGTCCTGACAGCGTTTGCTATAGAAAGAATATGCGGTAAGGCAAATCAAAAGCCGCATAGTGTGTTAAGAACCAGCCATACACTTGTTTTTCTGCTTTTCATGGTCATGATCGGCAAGGTAAGCAGCAACCTATATGGGATAGGCGACTCAGGAAGAGAGGACCGCATCAGGGCTGAATGGCGGCGGGCAGTGGCGGAAATGGTGCACAGATTTTCCGAAGAAGATGACCTGATTTATGTGTGGGGGTCAGAGGCGGTGCTTTATCATGAGGCTGGGCGGCTGCCGGCGAGCCGGTTCTTCATCTCCCGGCCGTTCTTCACACAT
>JBFMBQ010000526.1:0-11381 GCA_040755115.1 bacterium | reverse complement strand
GATATTAACAAGTTTAGTTTCTCCATAGAATCTATGGTTGATACCTTAATAAGATATAAAACGAAAGGTGCATATAATGCGAGTAGGGAAGGCAATCCAGAAATAGTAATAGAAGAAATCCTTAAAAAGATGAAATCTACCTTTGAGAAAGGAAAGTTCAAGATCCCAGAAGCGGGGAATATTCCAAGAACAATGGATTTTATAGTCCCCAACAAGACATCACCAAAATTGATAATTGAATGTTCATACTCGGTAACAACCGCCTCAGGAATGGGCGATAAGGCAAAGACAGAAAAGACCGTTGCTGATTATTTGAAGAAAAATTACAAAGATGTGGTTTTCGTTGGCTTTGTTGATGGAATCGGCTGGTGGGTTAGAAGAGGTGACCTAAAGCGCATGGTTGAGGCGTATGATTTTGTCTTTACATTTAGCAACGATGAAATTGAAAGGTTCAAAAATCTTCTTGAAGAGATATTCAATGCAAAACAAAGAATTTCTTGAAACTTTAACAAACAAAATCATTCAAGGCGATTGTTTAGATGTAATGAAAAAAATCCCTGATGATAGCGTTGATGTTGCCTTTGCAGATCCGCCATTTAATTTAAAAAAGAAATACAATAATTATTATGATAAACACGAATTTGAAAAATATCTTTCATGGTGCAAAGAATGGCTCAATGAAATGGTTCGTATTACTAAACCTACAGGCTCAATTTTTGTTCACAATATACCTAAATGGCTTATTTATTTTGGTTCATATCTAAATGAAATCGCAGTTTTTCGCCACTGGATCGCATGGGATGCGATGGGATCCCCTCTCGGTAAAACCCTCCTGCCGAATCATTATGGGATTTTATACTATGTGAAATCCGATAAATTTAAGTTTTATGACATAAGAATGTTGCACAAGCGGTGCAGGGTTTGCCACTATATTTTGCAAGACTACGGCGGTAAAAAAAGCCAATTGCACCAATTCGGACCTCTTGTATCCGATGTATGGACAGATATTCATAGAATAAGACATAAAAAAAGAAGAGACGAACATCCCTGCCAATTACCTGTTCATCTACTTGAAAGATTGTTGCTTATGAGCAGTGATGAAGATGACATTGTTTTAGACCCATTCATCGGCACAGGGACAACCGCTGTCGCCGCTAAAAAATTAGGAAGAAAATTTATCGGTATTGATATTGACCCGAAATATATTGAAATAACCAATGAAAAGTTAGAACAGACAGAACCAACAACGATAAATGGGTGTTATGTCAGTGTTTTTCTTGAAAAGACAGTAACAGTAAGAAACGAGGATTGGGACAAAGTCAAAGACGCTTTCATTATTCCACAAAATCCTTTAGAACTGGAAAAGAATGAAATCCAGTTTCTAAATATGACAAGAAAAAGAACAAAACACGAGGTGCCGGAAGCAATACAAGTTGACATGTTTTCATTGTAACCGGATGACCGAACATAAGCAATAATCATTCAGAGGAAGTATTACTTGTTGGAACATAAAAAAGTGAAAAATAACCACATGAATAAAAAGCAAATAATAGACTTATCTTTTTGTTCAATCATGTATGCTTTAAATGGTAAAACTATGAATAAAATTATTCATTTTGTTGCAGATAAAATTAACCTGTTCACGGTTCTGCTCTTAATTTTCTTTTCAATGAATCTGATTGACATCGCTGATGGGGCAAAAGGCGGCACAATACGGGAGATGGCATGGTCGCCCGACGGCGGGAAAATAGCGATCATCTACGATGAGGGCGAAAACCCGGAAGTTTATGTGATCAAGGTCGGCGAGGAGAAGGGTGTAAATGTCAGCAGGACAACCGGCGTGGAGAAAAACCTTGCCTGGTCGCCAAACGGCAACACACTTTTGTTCTCATCGGATGCCGGAAAAGGGAGTTTTGATATTTGCGCTGTTGAAGGAAAGAATAATGAAGAATGGGAGAAGAAGTGTCTGACACATAGTGATGCAGATGAGTTCTCGCCGGCGTGGAGACACGATGCCGAAAAGATAGCGTATTGTTCTTATGAAGGAGGACGCTACAGAGTCTATACAATGGATGCCGATGGAAGTAACGCAGTGGTGTTTTTTGAAGCGGAATCCTGTTATCCGACCTGGTCTCCGGACGGCAAAAAGATGGCGCTGGCGCATAACGGGGATATTGTCGTGGTTGATGCGGCGAGCGGGCGCAACAAGAACATAACGAAGGGGCTTGTATCAGGGCACTGGGCGGATGATCTGCTGTCGGTGCGGCTGCCGCCCGAGAAAAGGCTGTTTCCTGTCCCTCCCCACACCGCCGACGGTGTTGAAGACACACTGCCGGTATGGTCGCCGGAAAAGGATCGGATCGCCTTTGTCGGGAGATATGAGGCTAATTTATCGCAGATATACATTTTGAGCGGCAGCGGCAAAAAACTGACCAGAATTTCGGACAATGTATACGAGGAATTTCCGCCAAACTGGTCGCCGGATGGTAAACACCTCGTTTACTCAGCGTATGTCCCTTCGCGAAACCCTGAAATTTTCATCTCAAGCGAGGACGGCACAGAAAAAAGGCGTCTGACTGTCAATAAATCCGTTGATATGTCCCCAATTTTTTCGCCGGATGGACAGAAGATACTGTTTATAAGGCGCGAGCGAGGTCGCGATGACCTATACCTTATGGATGTCCATGGGGATGGACAACAAAAGTTGTTCCCCAAAGGATTTTCACCTGAAAGAGAGGAACAAGATGCTGGTAAATAAAGATCAGCAGAGACGACAAGATTTTGAAAACGAGTTGAGAGAAAAGGGGATGGAAATACTTGATTTGATTTTCAGCCCTGAACATCCTTTGCGGGAGCGCGTGGATATAAGCAATCCGGGTGAATGGGAGGCAAGGGAACTGATCTTCAATATAAAATACGAAGACGAAAAAGATTTATGGGAGATACTCAAGGTAATCACGCACTGGCTTAAGGACGGTAAAAACTGGGAAAAATTACAGGAATTGATGTTGTTCTGACGATAGAATAATTGCTGTAGGGGCAAGGTTTCAAACCTGCCCCTACTTATGCTCCAACGGCGCAAATATCTGTGTTTGTCCGTGTTAATCAGTGGTTCAATATATGTTACGGAAATAACCGGCGACATTATAAATCAAATTGAGAAAGTAATTCTTAAAAACAACAATCCCGCTGAACAAAAAATTCTTTATCTCACCCTGATTTGAGATCAGCAAAAAGACGGTGCCGAGAATCAGGATATTCATAAGAAGGATAAAAGACAGGGAAAAGGCGAGTCCTTCTTTTCTTAAATCAGGCTGTCCGATTTTAATGGAATAAACCGTCAGAAGAATGTGAAAAGAAGTTGAGACGCCGCATAGAAATACAAAGGGTGCGCCGTATTTATCTTTGGCGATAAAAGAAAGCGCAAGGAAAATCAATGTGTAGAGCGGAAAGAAATAAGGGGCAAGCGTAACTAGAAAATTGCCGCGGCTGTAACGGGTGAAACCGCCGCGATTGCGGGAAATATACATCTCATCAATCTTGCCGCCGAACAGCATACTCCACAGCGCATGTGATAACTCATGACTGAAAATATGTAATATTATCGCTTTCCTGAACGCATAATGAATCGGGAAATAAAATATAAATCCAGAAAGAAACCAGAAAGTTTTATTTGATGGATTTAATAGACCGGGATGATTTATGTGAGAAAAAGAGAAAATATAGATAACAGAAAGCGAGAAAAAGAGAAATGTTGATATGAAGCGGACGATAAACCTCAAGGCTTGGACAAACTGGTCATTTATCGGGCAATGTGTCTAATTGCTTGCCCGACATCTCGGTCAAATGTTCTTTTTCCTCAAAAGTAAAGACCTTTTCAAGGTCAATTATCATCACAAGACCTTCATTATGTCTCACTACCCCAACAAGAAATTCTAAATTCAGTTTATATCCCCCGACGGGCGGTATGTCCCCGATTTCACGGCGCTCTATCTGAAAAACTTCAGCAACCGAGTCAACTAATAAGCCGGTCAGTTTTTTGTTCATCTCGGTTATGATTATCCGCGTAGAATTATCCGGTTCAATTGGTGAAAGGCTGAATCTTTTTTTCATATCAATAACAGGCACGATCTGCCCGCGCAGGTCAATCATTCCTTCAACAAACGGCGGCATCTTCGGTATCGCCGTAATTTCCGTGTATCTTTCAACTCCTTGAATTTTCATTACATCAATCGCATACACTTCTCTGTCCAGTGTGAAACTCAACAATTGAAGTTTATCTGTCCTTTGTTCTGAATTCGGCATATTAATCTAATATCTGTTTAATCTGATTATCATTCCGCTGCGGAAAAGTATAATCAAATGTAAAATATTATCCACTAATTTCACTAATTTTCACGAATAAAATTAGTGCCCTGCGGGCGATTAAAATGAACCACAGATGAACACGGATATACACAGATGTAGGGGCGAAAAGGGTGAAAGCGGGTGAAAGGGAAAACGAGATTGATTCATAGAAATGATGAAAAATTTTATTAACGATCTGTGTTTTTTAAATTGTGGAAAAGTGTGAAACGATAGAAAATTTCCATAGTATTAATTAGTGTTAATTCGTGTAATCAGCGGGGCATATTTTTTATCATTCAGTTGACTTCTCAAATTTATGCAAATAAACTGTGCGTTGAAAAACAATGGGGGTGTGAAAGTGAAAAGGTTGCTTCTTGTTGTGATGATGTTTTTTGTTGGAAGTATCGTTGCTGCGCAGATGAAATTTGAGCAGAGTAAAGGCTACTGGCAATTTTCAGAGGGGTATTATTCGTTGAAATATGATGAACGAGGCGGGAGATGGGATTTGCGCTGGACGGATGGCAAGCCGGCAATTACAGGCGCGGTCTCAAAGGCTGTGGTTGCGGTCGGCGGGAAAAATCTGGAAATCAGTTCGGACAAACTTGAGGAGCGGACGGTAACCAACAATTCGTGCCAGGACGGCATCGGCGCTTGCTGGGAGGTTGTGGTTACGGGGAAGGGCAGCGGGGGGGTGATGTTTGCACAGGTTTTTCATTTTTATATACAACAGAAATTTTTCACTGTTCAGTTGCGCGTGAAGCCCGAAGGCGAGGCGAAAGTTTTAACGATGATGCCTGTTGTGGCTGATGCGAGCGACGGCGGCGGACTTTTCGTCGGGGAAACGCCCGATAAGGCGTGGACACTTGAGAACGGATACGATTATAAATTTGATTTCTGGGTCCGCCTGGTCAGAGGGACTGAGAACTCAATAAGCAACTGGGATGCCGCCGTGTATCATCCGGAAACAGGGCGGACGGTTGTAGCAGGTTTCGTAACAAACGATGCGGCGATAACACAGGTGCGGGTATCTTATCAGGAAAAGGACTCTGTTGTTGATTCCGCATCCGGCTGGAGAGGTTTCTCAAAGTTTCGTGGCAATGCGAAATATGACTTTCCCAAAAAAGTGGCGGCAGGCGGAGAAATGAAATCCGAGATATTTTTCGTCGGGCTGTCGGACATATCGCCGCATGAAGTCCTTGAAGCCTTCGGCGATGCGGTCGGCAGGCACTACGGTGTAAAAATATGGAAGGATGCGGTCCCGACAGGATGGAATGTCTGGGCGACAGGCTATCATCACGACATCACGGAAGAGAATATGCTTGAGAATGCGCGGTGGGCAGCGGAGCATTTGAAACCTTATGGGCAAGGTCATTTCCAGATAGACGACGGCTGGCAGAAGGCAGAAGGGGACTGGGATGCGAATGAAAAATTTCCGAAGGGTATGAAGTGGATCGCAGACCAGATAAGGTCGCTCGGATTGATACCGGGCGTGTGGCTCGCACCCTTTGTGGCGGGGGTAAATTCGGACTTTGCAAAGCAGCACCCGGATTGGATCGCCCCTAAAGGACCTTTGGCGGATTTAACGATGCCGAAAGACTGGCTGATAATTGATCTGTCCCACCCGGAAGTCCAGAAATGGCTTGATCAACTGTTCAGAAGAGTCTCAAGCGAGTGGGGATATAAAGTTATTAAGATTGATTTCGTATATTATTCCCTGATGGGAAAGAAATATTACGACCAGAATATGACACCCATTGAAGTTTACCGTAAGGGATTGGAGATAGTTAAGAACGCAGTCGGAGAGGATGCCTTTCTTATTGATGTCGGCGTTCCCATCGGGACAGGTTCCGGACTCGTTGACGGTATGCGGTTCGCGCTGGACAATGTCCCCAAGTGGGCTGATGAGGCAGGGTGGGGGGTGCAGGGATTAAAACCAATGGTGAGGAATGTGGCGAGGAGATATTATATTAATTACCGCGTGTGGATAAACCATCCTGATATGTTCTATCTTGGCGCGCCCGAAGAGGAAAAGCGATGGGGTTCACGGCTCACATATAATGAGGCGCGGACTTATGCAACGCTTGTCGCTATAGAGGGGGGCATCACAAAAATAGGCGACGCTTTCGTAAATCTAAACGAGGAGCAAACAGAACTGCTGAAACGACTGTTCCCGGTGCATCATGGCAGTGCGCGTCCCGTTGACCTTTTTGAGATGGCATACCCGGAAATATGGGTGCTTGACGCAAAAATCGGGAACGAACCTTATAAAATTGTTACACTTTTCAACTGGGGCTTAAACGAAAGGTGGGGCAAACAGATACCCGAAATGGACAGAGAGACAGGCACGGAACTGGACAAATTGGACATGTCAATGGACAAAGAATATATCGGGTATGAATTCTGGACAGAGCAATATCTGGGAGTGATAAAGGGCAGTATCAAAATGAATATAAAGGCGAGGGATGTGCGTGTAATTGCTTTACGGGAGATGACAGACCATCCGATGTTTTTATCAACAAACAGACATGTAGTGCAGGGCGCAACCGATATTGAATCGGTGGAATGGAATGAAAGCGAGAGAGTTATTAGAGGTATGCAGCAGGTGGATCCTAATTTTGAATATTCGTTGAAATTTTATGTGCCGAAAGGGTATGTGTTTGACAGTGCAGAAGCAGGGGGGGTAAAGACAGAAGGTATTGTGGATGGCGAGATTTTAAGAGTTAAGTTTAAGTTCAGTGAAGGCGGGAAGAAAGAGTGGATAGTTAAATTTAAGAAATAGAAAAAGATTTTCCCACGAAGGGCACGAATTAATTTAGGGTTATTCAAGTTTTCCCCAGATTGGATTTGTCAGTGCGTAGAAGGTTGTGTTGTTTCGGGCGGTCTCTGCTTCTGCCCGGATGTAGAAGTTGTTCAGGTTCTGTATCTGGATTGCGATGTCGTGCTTGAAAGGGGATTGGAATTGATTTTCGTCAGTGAGTTGCAGAATAGTTGTTTCGTTTTTTGCGTCAAGGTCGCCGGCGATGATTTGAAGTTTTTTGAGTGCGCCGAATTCGGGCGATGATATGACTGCAAGATTAATCGTGAGGGACGACCCGCTTATTGATTCACCGCAAACGGCAGTCTCGTTTTTTTCATTTGTTAAAGAGAGCGAGATGAACGGACCGCTTGAAACGATGGAGTTGCCGTTACGCAGCGCCGCTGCAATGGAATCGGGATCGGGTGCGTCAGGGACGAATACCGCTGTCCTGACGGCGCCGAATGTGGTCTGAAAATCCCCGTGCGCATCGCTGCCTGCGGCGATGAAAGTGCGGGCGCCGCTTAAAAGCAATGAAATCCACTTTTTGTATCCGTTCTCGTCAGGTTTCACGGAGCCGTTCCAGAATTCCATCCCGCTCAAATTGGGATGCGTTAAATCTTCATCCGTATAATGCCCTCTGTTAAGTATGTATGTTGACAGCGCATCAAGTTCCGAGAATGGATGTGCGGCGTAGGCAACCGACTTCGGCTCAAGGTTGTCAAAAAAATGCTTGCAGGGAAAATCGGGCGTGTTCGGTCCCTCGTAACCATCGCCGTTGCCCGCCATAAAATTGTCGTGATTCAAGGCGAGAAGGTGGACATTCTGCCCAAGACTGTTCCCGCAGGAAACCTCTTCACCGCGAATCAATGCAATATCGGGGTAGATACGGCTCAGATATTTTATTTCCTCTTTATATTTTTTCCATTTCTTCAGATCGGGGTCGTTGTTTGCGCTGTCGCCGTCGTAATCGTCAAGGTCAAAGGAGTGGTCTGTAATTGCCAGCCATCGCAGACCGTAAGCGCGCGCCATCCTGGCGGAAACCTCAAGCGGCGCGCCGAACTCTACCTGATTATCGGTGTAGGCGGTATGAAAATGCGTGTCACCAAAATACCAGTTCTTCGCTGACGGCAGCGCACTACCTGAAATATATACCTCAAGAAGCCGGCGCCCTGATTTTGGGAAATTGTTGTTATGCATGCTCTTTTTCTTGCCGTTCATTTCAATTTCAAATTCCACATCAATTGATGCCGTCCCTGCGAAACCATCCGGGATCATTATTTCATACACTTCATGCCAATAACTGCTGACAATGTATTCTTTATGATAATCCCGCTTTTCAAGCAGGTGTTTACCCCCATCAAACATCACTGAAAAGGTTACGGTGTCAAGCGCCACGGGGAAGAGGTCTGCGTGCCTGATGATGAGAAGAACGGGGATCATAAATCCTTTTTCAATGCGCTGCGGCGCATCCGATAGAATCTCCGGCTGCCTGAGCGGCATGATATTTTTCTGGATATGGGATTCCTCGTAAGCCAGCGCCGGTTGTGTTAATAATATTATAAATGTTATGGTCGCCAGTATAACAATCGTTCTCATTTTTTCTCCGTTATAAAAAGATGAACTTATTATACAAGTTGTCCAGAAACGGACAACTTGACCTCAATATTGTAAAAAAATTAAAAGACTGCACGCAGAGGGCGCAAAGAATGCGCAGAGAACGCAAAGATGTAGTCGGCGGCGGCATGCCTTGCCCCTGCTTTTTTATTACTCTTGCGGAATCGCTGGCAACAACAGCGATTTCTTTACGGGCAGTGGAAAGAATCCTATAATAGTAAATAATTCAGTGATCCGCCCCCATAGCTCAGGTGGATAGAGCGCGGGATTCCTAATCCCGGTGGGCAGGTTCGAGTCCTGCTGGGGGCATTGAAAAATTTTGGTCTTTATCTTTATTTAATAATATGCTTATTCGCATTATCGGAAATGTTAGCGTGATGGTAAACTCTGCCTGTCAAAGAAAGGATGTATGAATGCCGAAACGGACGGTTTTAGTTGTTGCTGCTCTTCTATGTTTCAGTCGCATCTCACTGGGTGTTGAATACTCTGGAAAAATTCGATACAGGATAGAGACTTTCAGGAATTACAACCTGTACGAAAAGCTGCGGCAAAGCGAAAGCGCCAGAGAGATGTTGCATTTTCTAAGAGCCGACATCAGGGCAGATTATACCTTCGGGAATGACGACAACAAACTCCATCTGGAATTGCGCACTGCGCAGACTTCCGGCAATGGCAACGCGGATACAGCGTTCAAGCCCGGAGACACGGTCAGGCTGCACCAAGCATATGTGAGCGCAAGCGGCGTTTTTGGAAGAAACACCACCCTACAGATTGGACGGCAGGAATTGCGCTATGGTCGTGAATTGCTGGTCGGCGCTGATGATTGGGATAATCTCGGCCGCGACATGGACGCCGTCAAGTTTTCCCTGAACGGAGATACATGGGACATAGATGCGTTCTGGGCTTGGGTGTTCGATCCGACAACGAGTTACAGAGATGGAACCTTCGCTGGTTTGAATTTCAAACATACAAACACTTTCAAAACGGTCAAGGAATTTTTTGCATATTACCGCTATATGCCGTACTTGGCAGCGATGTCAAAAGCAAACTTGCGGATCTTTAATTTAGGCACACGCACGGAGGGAAAGATATCCAATAGTGTGTTCTATCACTGGATGTTGAACTGGCAGACTGGACGGACGCTGAAATACGAGCCGCTGTTCAACCCAGCGGTGCGCCAGAACCACAGGGCATACAACTATCAGGCTCAGATAGATTTTTTCGCAGGAGGCAGTGTGATTCGGAATCTCGGAGTGGAGTACAGCGTATCAAGCGGTGACAAGGCACACACGGACAGCCGTCATGAGACATTTTTTCCCATGTTCCCCAGCGACCATCCACATTCCGGTGCCATGGACTGGTTTGGCTACATGAACTCGGAAATTGTTACCTTTTACACATTTTATGACATGACGCCGACTGTAAACGGATTGATAGAGTTCCATAGGTTTCATCTGAACAGTGGGGGGGCAGCGTGGTATCTTGGCAACTTGAAGCCCGCATGGACCGGCGCCAGCGGTCCATCCCCAAGCTCAGACGCAGCACCTCGCGACGCAGGCGCCGAACTGGATTTCTTGTGGCGCTTCCGCCCACGCGGCAACACATCGTATCACCTCGGTTATTCCGTTTTCTTTCCTGGAAACCTTCCCAAACACATCAAGTGGTGGAACACGAGCAAAAGCGCCTCTTGGGCATATTTCCAGGTGGAAACAAGGTTCTGATACTCGACCAGCCACATAACCGATGGAGAAATTGCTCAAGTAGATTACCTATGAAAAAATCAAACCTGAAAATTCTATTTTATTCTCTGCTGGCGTTCACGATTACCGTTAGAGCGATGGACATCGCCGCCACTGAAAATGAATTATCCGGAACGATCATCTCCGTGAAAGGCAACCCGGAACTCATCCGCAACGACAAAAAAATTCCTCTGACATTGAGAACGATTGTCCATCAGGAAGATGTCATTATCACCGGCGTGGGAGAGTCGCTTGTGCTGCGGTTAAATACCGGTGACACAGTAGTCATCTCGCAGTTGAGTCACCTTAAAGTGGACATCACAGATGATATGTCCGTGAATCTCTCGCATGATCAGGGTATGATTTGGGCAAGGGTAAAGGCAAGAAAGTTCTTACAGGACAAGGAAATGTTCAAGGTGAGAACACCCACTGCTCTTGCCGGTGTGCGCGGCACGGCATTCAGTTCCAACATTGAATCCGACAACAAGTCGTGGTTTTGCGTATGCGAAGGCAGGTTGGAAGTATCGCAAGACGAATCCAGAACCACGGCACAGAAGGGCGAGGTCGTGGTTGCAGCAGAAAAGGGAGGCGTAACCGCGCCGACAAGAGATGCTGCTCTTCTTGAACACCCCTCGCAATTCACGAAAAGTTGCCTCCGCTGCCATCAGGGAGGCTATAGCAGAGATTCTATGTATTGATTTGTTTCTTGAAATCGTTACAAAAAGTTTTCCACTTTGCCAATGCTGATTTCTTATGAGCGGATATTTTTTGTTCTTTCACGCTTCCTAAGCCCGGTGGGCAGGTTCGAGTCCTGCTGGGGGCATAAACAAAAACGCCTGTGTTTATCAAGGTTTTTTGTTTTTGGTTTCTAAATTGCAACGATG
>JBFMBQ010000525.1:0-4587 GCA_040755115.1 bacterium | reverse complement strand
TCCGCCGAATAGAGGAAATTATGCTGGTTTCAGGGATAGGAGAGAAAAAATTCCAGATGATGCGTCAGTATATTACTGTCGGGGAAAGAACAGGAAAAAGGTAAGAAGTGAGATGTAAAAAGTGTGAGGTGAGATGATCGTCTCACATCTGCCATCTTACATTTCACCATGATAATGTTTTCATACCGAAAGAAATATTGTAACATTTTAGCAAAGTGAAGTTGTCTCTATTAGAACATATTTTTGCATAGTTGTAGGGCGGGATATCCGTATCCCGCCGTTCGGCGCGATGTGGAAATCGCTCCCTACAGCTCTTCATATAGCTAAAATGTTACGAAATATTTAACAAGGCGATGAGTGAGCACGGAAACTATATCCTTGCAGTGCACACAAGCACGGAGACGCTGAACCGCGTAATTCGGGTTTTTGAAGGCGCCGGTATTAAGGTGATGGTATGCTTTGACAGCGAATCAGCGTTTTACCAGATGGGAGTGCAATTACCGGAATGCGTGTTAGTGGGCGACAGAATAACAAACGCCATACCATCTGATTTCTGCAAAAAACTCAGGGAGAACCCTCTCGTTGAAGATGTGATGGTTCTTATGCTGATGGAAGAGACGACTTCGCCTGAAGATATTCTGAAGAGCGTCAGAGTTGGCGCAGACGGAGTTATCTCTATCCAGAATGATGATGCTGTTCAGACCTATAGAGATGAACTTGCGCGTTTCAGGCAAGCGCGCTTTGATCCGCTGTGCGGCGTTATCACTGGCGCGCCTTTGCTGCGAAAACTCAATTACCTGTGTTCCAGCGCAAATTCTCCATGGACATTTCTTACGGTGAAGGTGCTCGGATGCCGAATATATAATATCCATCGCGGATACGATGAAGGCAGCAGGATGCTTGCGGCGGTGGCACAGATGCTGAAAGATGTGTTGCACGAACTGAAACTCGGAACTGACTTTGTTGGACGCCTGCACGGCTGCCGCTTCTGCATTGTTTCAACTACAAAGCGGGTTGAAACATTGTGCACCAAGATTCTGAACAATTCCGACCGCGTATTTCGCAAATTTTACTCACCTTTTGAATGGGTGAAAGGTTACATTACAGTTGAACATGAGCAATACGGCGGCAATTATCATCTTGCGGAACTCATAACAGCGGGCATCCATGTCCCTTCGGGATGGGGTGAAGATGTGTCATACCTTTTAGACCTTTCCGGCGAGGTTCTTGCTGATGTGGAAAAAGAAGAAGCAGGCTTTAAAATCGTGGAAATCAGATAAAGAATTTAACGCTGAAAATGCCGGATATTTACGAATTGTTATAGAAATCTGTTCGGCGTAACCCGCAGGGATCAGCGTCAAAAATTCTTTTACCAACTTGATCAAATACGCCTCAAATATTAAATACTTGATTTCATCACTTGTATTTTTTGCCTTTTTCATATCGGCGCAAGGTATGGAAGGATTGAATTACAAGGACGAACCGCTTGTGCGCATCGGCATCGTGGAGAGGACGACAGAGGCGACTGTGGAATTGGCATCCGCCTATAAGGCGCTCACGATAGATCGTAAGGTTTTGTGGCAGGGGAAGCCCGAAACACTGCGCCTGCTTTGCCTGCGGGACAACACCATCCCATCGGTACCGCAATACAGAGTTGAAATTGGAATGTATAAAAGTTACGAGCGTGCGGATGCAATCGGTGAAAAAGTCCGCGCGCTCGGTTATCCATACAGGCTCGCTCACCCTGAGCACTGGACGGTCTGGGTCGGACCGTTCTCATCTATGTTAGAGGCAGCGGTAGCATGGGGACAGTTGCAGGCAATCGGATTGCGAAACGCAAGTGTGGCAACGATCACCGCCCCTTTGCTTAAGGTTGCCGTTTATGATGCAGGTGGAGAGTTGAAATATTCAGGTAACTGGAGCGTGATATTGGAAGCCGGTGCCGATACCATAAAGATCGGTGACAGCAACTTCCGCGGCAGCCTTGAAATCTCGCCCGATGCCTATGGCAGCCTGACGCTTATCAATCTCGTGAAAGTTGAGGACTATCTTCGCGGCGTTGTGGCAGCCGAAATGCCGGCGTCATCGCCGATGGAGGCATTAAAGGCGCAAGCCATCATCGCCCGCACTTATTTGATGAAAAACCTGCACCGTCACAGCATTGATTCCTTCCACCTATGCGCCGCCCCCGACTGCCAGGTTTATCGCGGCATAAGCGGCGAAACAGAGCGCACAGATACAGCAGTGAAGGTTACACGCGGGCTGCTTCTCGCCTTCAACAACAGCCTCGCAAATGCGCTCTTTCACTCCACCTGCGGCGGCAGAACCGCCGACTACAGCGAGAACTGGCACGGAGAGCGCCTGCCGTATCTTACTGCCGTGAATGATGGCAGCCCGTTTGACCAGAACGATTTATCAACGGAAGAAGACTTCAAGAAATTTCTCCCCACGCAGAGCGCCAACTGCTCGCGCTCAAAATATTTCCGCTGGGAAATAAAAAAAACAAAGGCGGAACTGGAAACAATACTCTCCGCATCTTTGCCCGATTACACTGGTGACCCTGCGCTGAAGCCCGGCTCGCTGCGAGACATTCGGATCGTCCGCCGGAATACATCAGGCAGGGTAGGGGAGATAGAAATAACGACCGAAACGGGCACATACCGTTTCAGCGGCGATGAAATCCGATGGGTGCTGGGCGGCTTGCGCAGCACGATGTTTACAATAAAAAAAGAACAAGACACAAATTCAGAAACAGTGTATAATTTTCACGGTGCCGGCTGGGGGCACGGGGTCGGTCTGTGCCAGATAGGAGCAATAACATTAGCCGAAAAGGGCTACAGTTATAAGCAAATACTTGCACATTATTACCCCGGCACAAAAATTTATTCTGCATGGAGATAGGACAATGGACGACATAAAATACTCGGAACAAGATGGAATAATGATAATTGAGTTGATTGGCGATTTTGTGGAGAAGGATACCGCTGGTCTTCGCGATATCGTTGAAGAGGCTCTGAGAGGCAGCACATCAGGATTCGTTGTTACCATGAGCAAGGTTGATTTTGTTGACAGTTCAGGTGTCAAGTCCCTTCTTGAAATAAAAAAACTGGTGGAGGGCAACAAGCGGAAAATCATTCTCTGCGAAATCCCTTCACACATCTTCCCGATCTTTGAAAGGATGCAACTTGAGACCGTTTTCAGCATCACCAAAACATTGAACAAAGCGATTGAAAAGGCGAAAGCGAAATAAACTGCAAAAACAAAGAACCACGAAGAGCACGAAGGAAAGACGATAGATGGTAAACGGTAGAGGTGAGATGATTTTTGATCGTCTTCCGTTTACCGTCTCCCGTTTACCGTAACCTAAACATCAGGGTGGAAGAACTCATTCCCGAACAAGACGCCCCCAATTGCAATCTTTGCGGCAGCAGCGAGGCGAAAGAGTTGATGCGCAAGCATCAGCATCGCATTGTGCAGTGCGTGCGGTGCGGGCTGGTGTTCGTCTCACCGCGGCTGACGGCGGAATACCTGAAGGAAAAAATTTACGACAGCGAATATTTCAGTGCGGCGCGCGGCTATGGGCTTACCGATCATCTTGGCAGGGGAAAAATGGAAATCCGCCGCAGGGCGGCAGCGATTATTGACAGGATTGAAAAAAAATCCCCGCGAGGCAATCTCCTTGATGTCGGCTGCGCAGGCGGATTCTTCCTTGATGCCGCAAGAGAGCGTGGATGGAATACGAAGGGCGTGGAAATCTCATCGTTCGCTGCCGCCTTCGCCCGCGAAAACCTGAAACTTGATGTGTTTGAAGGCGAAGTAACAAATGCACCCTTCCCGAACGCCTCCTTTGATGTCGTTACATTGCTTGATGTGATTGAGCACATGCCTGACCCGTCGGCTTCTCTACGCAGGATTTATGATCTAATCAAACCCGGTTGCTGGCTATATGTCGTTACCCCGAACTTTGACAGCATACCGCGGCGCATCCTCGGCGCGAACTGGGGAATCATCACGCCGGAACATCATCTCTACTTTTTTACCGCCTATACGCTCCGACAAATGATCACTAACAGCGGATTCAAAATTTACCGTGTATTCTATCCGGCGCTTGGCATCGCCGACCTTCTGCTCTCGGTCGGCACGCTCCAGCGGATCGGCATACCTGTCACTACAGAAAAAAAACTCTCTTTAAGAAAATATCTCGGCGGCACACGCAACGCAATCCGAAGCGCAGTAAACATGTTTGATGAAAAAATATTGAAACCCTTTCTGCCGGGCGCACAGGGAGTGGCTATTCATCTTCTTGCACAAAAACAGTAAATAATAAAGAGGGTATTAAATTAGCGCCCTTCGGGCGATTAAAATGAACCACAGATGGACACGGATATACACAGATGAAGTAGTCGGCGGCGGCATGCCTTGCCCCTACATAATTATCACCTAAATTGAGCGATTTTAACAATGAATATTTTTGGAGTGCGGTGGCACGACACCGCTTTGGTTGTCGGCGACATGTCGCCGACATGGAAAGCGACATCGTGATGTCGCACTCCAAATTGATCACTCATTAGATGAAATAATATCATA
>JBFMBQ010000524.1:0-9906 GCA_040755115.1 bacterium | reverse complement strand
GGGGAGTGGGGAATAAATAGGAGAGAAGGGGGAAAGGGGTGAAAAGGGTTCGGGGTTCAAGGGGGTTGTTGAAAGACAAAATATTTCTCGCAAAGGCGCAAAGGGCGCAAAGGGGGATTGCGGAGTGGGGGGAAAGGGGTGAAAGGGGAGAAAAGGGTTCAGGCTTCAAAGGTTCAAGGTTCAGGGATGAAAGTTTAAACGGTTTAAGTCGTTTGAACAGTTTAAGCAGTTTAAGAAGATTTTTGCGCTGGAATCTTTTTTAATTTCTTGATTTATTCAACCATCAGGCGTGATATTTCAATAAAGAGGTCAATATCTCTGACGACTCCCACAAGTTTGCCGCCTGATATGACAGGCAGATTAATCAGGTGCTCTCTGTTGATTATATTAAGCGCTTCCATCAGCGGTGCGTTTATCTGTATGGTTACGAGTGGTTTCATCAGATTTCGTATCGGCTGGTCTGCTTCAACTTTGGAGTGTGCCAACAGCATGCCTGTGTAGAAAGAGGCGTATTCGGATTTGCGCAGAAAATCAGGCTCCATACCGCGGAGAATATCGGTTATGCGCAGCATTCCGAGAAATTTATCTCCGTCATAAATTAGAACGGAACGGTGCCCCGACTCAAAGACTTTTCCCATCTCCGGCTTAAGAAAACCCTCGCCCAGCATCTTTATCGCTTCCTTGACGGTAGTATCCGCCGATATTTTTTTGTATATCCTGATTGGGATCATAATATCTGTGATGGTTTTTTCCTTCATAAGGGGTATGATTTTCTTATCAATTACCGATGTGATTTTCATTGTCAGGTAATCAATGTCAACCGGCTTCTGGAGGAAATCGGTGATGCCGACATCAAACCCCGCCATCGCTACATCGTAACCGCCGTGTCCGGTGAGGATTATTACAGGCAGTTCAGGCTGCACTTTTCTTATCTCTTTCAGGACGGCGATGCCGTCCATCCCTTCCATCTTGTAATCAAGCAGAACAATATCCACCGGCGAGGTACTGAGGGTCTCAAGCGCCTTTTGTCCGTTTTCCGCCTCAAATATCTCAAAGCCGCGCCGCTTGAGCACCTTTGAGGTGCTCTGCCTGAATTGTTCCTCATCGTCAACGATCAGAATTCTCACAGTTTTCATATTTACACCTCGTTTTATGTGTTCAGCCGATTTTTACATTGCCGGCAGTCCGTGGAAGCCGAGCAACGCCCAGTAGAAGATGCTCATCAATATAACAAGAATAATAGCAAAAATAACGCAGGGGATACCAACTCGGAGAAAATCTTTCGGTTCCAGATAGCCGCTTGAATATACGATAGCGTTGGGCGGGGTGCCGATGATCAGAAGGTAGGCATAAGAGGCAGCGCAGGCGGTGGCAAGCCCCATAAACGGCACAAGCGTTGTCCCCAGTCCTTCAATGGCTGCCATGTTAAGTGTAATGGGGCCGACGGCGGCGGCGGCTGGACCGTCTGCCATCAGGTTGGTCATAAAAGTGGTTATCAACACCCCTGCTATGATCAGCCCTTTTCCTGATGCGACACCGAGCGGGGTGAGGACATCAACGATAGACCTTGAAAGCCAGTAGGCAGCGCCTGTGGATGTCAGCATTTTGCCGAAAGCGATTGCTCCGGCATAAAGCCAGACCACGCCCCAGTCCACCCTCTCGTGATAATCGCGCCAGTTCACTATCCCGAAAATGAGATAGCACAGTGCGCCAGCGACTGATATAACCCCGATCCCCAGACGAAAACCCAGCAGCGAATTGAGCAGGTTGTCCTCTGTAATCCAGCAGAAAAGCATCGTCAGAAATATCACAACGGCGACGATCTGTTTAAGTCTCCATCTGCCCATTTTTGCTACATCCTGTTTGACGATGTCAAGAGCAGGTCCGAGATCGGTGATCTTCGGTTTGAATCTCCAGTTGATCATCACCCATAAAAACGGCATCATTACGAGCAAAAACGGAAAGGCATAGAGTATCCATTCGGCGTAGCCTATTCTCAGCCCGAACATATCTTCCATATATGCCATCATCACCACATTGCGCGCACCGCCTGAGGGTGTCCCGAAGCCGCCGATATTGACCGCCATACAGATCGTAATCATCAACATTTTAGCCAGTTCGTTGTCTTCTTTAACGAGACCGTTCAGGCTGTTAATGTATAATGCGATGCCAATAGGTAGAAACATTGCGGCGAGGGCGTGGTCGCTCATCAAGCCCGCAAGCGGAGCGAGAAGGAGAATCATTATCCCTGTAATAGCCTTGATGTTGGGCTTGGCAAGATATTTGAAAAGGAGAATACATATACGCTTGTCAACACCTGTTTTAACAAAAGCGGCGGCGAACATCAGGCTTCCCATAATGAACCACACGGAGTCTGACCAGAAAAGAGAAGCGACATTATCCCGATTGGCGATTCCGGAGAGAACGAGCACCATGCCGACGCAGAAGGCGACGCCTGGCAGCGGCATCGCCTCGGTAACAAAACAGATGATTACAAACGCGACCATCGCCACGCTGATCTTGATGAAGCGTGTCGCCTTGAGTGCTTTTTCCTTATCTTTGTCGGAAAGGTCGCTGAACTTGAGTTTGTCGTGACGCAGATCATAAGCCTCCCGCATCAGATGTGAATAGTCCTTTTCATCTATGCCCCCGATGAATTTATAGAATTTCTCCAGATGATCCGACTGCACGGGAATATTGTTTTTCTTAATCCATGATTCATCGCGCCTGAGCGCACGCTCCCTGTCAAACGCCCCCTGCATCATGTTCGCTTCAAGTATCTGCGCGGTCATCGCCTGCCACTGTTCAACCTCAGAATATTTCTTGTGGAACAATTCCTGTGAAATAAAATTCAGGGCGTACTTTTTCCCCACGCCGTATTCAACTCCCACATCAAGCATGCTTTTTGAGACCGGGATCAGTGTCAGGATGATAAATGCGGCTGCCGCGATTAAGAAAGTTTTGTAATTAACATACTTATCGTATCCGGTTGCCTTTGCTCTGTTGCCGTTGGTCATAGTGTTCAGTCCTCCTAATCTGGGATACTGGGAATTTAACACGCTGTCTGAAGATAAGCCTGTAATAAAAAATGCAAAATGAATGACAAAGTCAAAATGTCAAATTTGGCTCTGGTGCAAGAAGTGCGAGGTGCACAGGCACCCCCAAACGAGTTTGAGGGTGGCACAAGCATACAATAAGCATGGATTCGTGTGATTCGTGCATCCTTTTCTATGCTTCGCGGTTTCATCACTTCTCTTCTGGTTTATCCTTTTCAAAGGCAGCGAGCGGATGACTTATGATTGCTTTTATCTTCGCTTCGCGGATTTTCTCATCCATTACCCGCTTCTTATCGTAAGCCTCTTTGATCTTCGCAAGAAGGTCGGGAATATCACAGGGTTTCACCAGATAATCAAAGGCGCCGAGTTTCAGTCCTTCAACAGCCGATTCAATAGAGGCGTGTCCGGTGAGCATGATCACCTCAACGAGCGGGTGCTTCTGTTTGATCCTGCTCAATGTTTCCACTCCATCCATACCCGGCATCTTCACATCAAGGATGACGACATCAACAGCGCGCTCATCCATAATCTTGAGCGCATCAAAGCCGTTGGTTACCGTTGTGGTGTCTATCCCCTGCTTTTCCAGTAAGGTTTTGGTTGTAGATAAAAACCGCTCTTCATCGTCCACTAACAACAGGTGCACTGTATTCATTGCCCTTCTCCCTCCTTATCTGAATATTTTGATTCACTCTTTCCTTTCGCTCCGGGGCCATCAAGCGGCATCCGAACCGTAAAGACAGTTCCAACATTCACCTCGCTTGCGACTGCGATTGTTCCGCCGAGCCGCTCAATAATTCCGTAACAGGTGCTCAATCCGAGTCCTGTGCCTGTTCCTACCGGCTTGGTTGTGAAGAATGGAAGAAATATTTTTTCCAGATGTTCTTCCCTGATGCCGCACCCGTTGTCCGATACCGATACAGCGATTTCATCATTTTCTCTGTCGGCAGCGATCTGAATTTCGCCGTTGTTCTTTCCTTTAAGGGCATAGATTGCATTGTTGAGCAGGTTGAGGAACACCTGTTGAAGTTGAGCAGGGTCGGTGAAGATGGGGGGCAGGAGGGTGTCAAATTTTTTCACTATTCGTATGTCTTCAACCCGTGCCCGTCTTTCCACCATTTCAACGACCTCAAGGATAAGAGGTTCAAGGCGTACCGACTTGATAGATGTTTCCGACTTGCGTGCGAATTTCAGAAGTCCTTGCGTAACCTGCCTGCACCTGTCAATTTGGGTGCCGATTTGATTGACAGAATCCCGCACGAGGCGCAGATTTTCAGGATCGGGCTGCCTGCCATCTTTTTCAATCTCGTTGAGAATGTCGTTGATCATGAATTGCTCTGATTTCATTATCTGCAACGGGTTGTTGATTTCGTGCGCCAGTCCTGCGCTCATCTCGCCGACCTCCGCCAGTCTGCCTGCCATCAGCAACTGTGCGCCCATCTGCCGCTTTTCAATGTCGGCGGCGGTAAGTTTGCCGGCGACGCCAGTGGCTAACACAAAAGCCATCATCACCACTACTGCGCCCCCCATAATCACTATGGCGACGGCGAGCACAACAGCGCGGGCTAACGGCGCATAAGCGTCACCGATCTCCTGACGCACCACGAGCAGCCAACCTGTTCCGCGCAGCCTGCCCGCCGCATATAAATACATGCCGCCCAAATTGCTCTCTGCCACGAACGATATTGTCTCCTTCCCCCTTGCCCTGTATGTGCCATAGTCAGGGTCAGTCTCCATCAGGTTGCCGCCAGAACGGCGTCTGGTCTGGAACATACCATCACGGTTGAGAAGATACGCCTCGCCGGTTTTTCCGACTCTTATGTTTTCAACCAGATCGTTGAAAAACAGCGTGTCTATTGTTGCGCGCAGATACCAGACGCGGTCGCCTTCTTCCTTTTTAACGGCGATTATAAAATGAGGTATTTTCCGGTAGCCTGAAAACACATCGGAGATATAAATGTTTTTTTTCTGCACCGCCTTGAACCATTCGCTGTCAGCGTAGTTTTTGCCCTTGAGGTTATACGGACCGACATAGGCGATGTGATCTGCGCGCTCATCAAACACTCCGAGATCAAAGAACGCCGGGGAGCCTGTCTGGAGTTGCTCAAGGATTAGAGCGAGTTTATTCTCATAGCCGATTCCCTTAAAACTGTGTGAAGCGGCGGCGAATTTAAGGTCGTAAGCGCGCTCTTGAAGGAACTGTTCAATCAGGTTGCGGTGTCCGTCGGCGATTCGGACGAGTTGCGAGGCGACCTGGTCGCGCAAGTTGGATGCAAAGTAATACAGGAGTGTTCCGAATACGAGCATCACGATAATAAACGGCACGAGAAGGACACGGCTCAGGATGACGCGTCTTATATGTTTGAAACTATCGGTTTTCATTATGGAATCGGATTTCAGTTTTAAACTTTCGTTCGCTTCCCGCAGACATCTTTAATAATTTCAAGCAACTGTTCTATTTCGCATGGCTTCTGCAAATAAGAATATGCGCCGCTGCGGATTAAACGGAGCGCCGCCTCTGATGAGCCGTGACCTGTAAGGATCACGATTTCCATTCGTTCGTGCTCTTTTTTCAGTGCTTCAAGTGTCGCCTCGCCATCCATGCCCGGCATCTTCAAATCCACTATTGCGATGTCAATGGGATGCTTGCGCGCAGCCTCCAGTGCTTTGTCGCCGCGGTTGACGGCGATAACATTGAAACCCCGCATTACGAGTCTCTGGCTGATGGAATCAAGGAACAGTTCTTCATCGTCAACGATCAGGATGGTTATTTTATCGTCCACCATATTTTTCTCTTTTCACTACAGCGATATAAATTTATCGGCATTACATATTGAACCACAGATGAACACGGATAAACACGGATGAGATGAACACAGATAGTTATGGACATTTGCGCCGCAGGCGCAAATAAGGAATCTGTGTTCATCAGTGTTCATCAGCGGTTCCAAAATCTTGTTATTTTGCATAGATGTTCAGTTAAAATCCCAACCATTGCCAGTAGCCGAAGAATGCCCATCCCCACAGCACCGCCCAACTCAAGAGGACAGCAACGACTCCGTATTTGAGGAAATCGGTGAGCGTAACCAACTGCTCACCTGTTTCGGGGTCTTTCGCCATAACATACGCTATCGCGTTATTCGGCGTGCCGATGATCAGGGCGTGCGCAAACGAGGAAGCGAACGCCGTTGCCAGTCCGACCATTATCGGAGATGTTCCGGAGATGGTTGCCATAGGGACGGTGATCGGTCCGATGGCTGATACGGTAGCGCCGTCGCTCATAAAATTTGTGATGAAGCCGCAGAACAGACTTGATGAGATAGCCAGTCCGACGCCGCTCTTGAAATAATCTGGCAGGAGACTCACGAAGCGATCCGCCAGCCATAGAGACCCCCCTGTGAGCGCAAGAATTGATCCCATAGCGCATGCGCTCGCATAGAGGGCGACCACATCCCAGTGGATGTCGTTTATGTCTTTCCACTGGATGATGCCGAAGATATTGAGGAGGACGAGACTGAAAAGGAAAGGACCTCCCATCCCGAACTCTTCACCGAGAGTAACCAGCAGGACGACCAGAATTACGAGGATTGCGGCGGTTATATATTCAGCGCGTGTCATCTTACCGATCCTTTCGCTTTCGCGGCGGATGACACCAATGAGATCAAGTTGCTTCACCTGAAGGCGGTTACGGAAGACGAGATAGAAATAAAGGGCGATCACGATTGCCATAACCGGGACAAAAGGCATGCCATACTTGACCCATTGTCCGAAGGAGATATGGATGCCGTAATCTGCGAGTATGCCGACCATAACCGCATTGCGGCCGCCTGCTGCCGGTGAACCCGGTCCACCCACATTCGCGGCGAAACATGCGACAAGGATGAACATCACTGCAAGCGACCGATCTTGCTTGAGACCCGCTGCTTTCACAATGCCGGAATAACCGACCAGTAAAACCGGAATTGTAAATGCGACCAGTGCGTGTTCGGAGAGAAACGCCGCCGTCATTGAAAGCAAGGGCGCAAAAATGAATAAAAATTTCGGCAGTGAAGTGCTGAAGTTCAGCAGGAGTATGCCGATGCGGCGGTCCAAGCCTGTCTTGCTGATGGCTTTGGCAAAACCGAGGACCCCGAATATGAAAAGCACAGCGTCTTTGGCATGCGCTTTGGCTATTTGATCGGGCGGCAGCACGCCGAACATATACATAAAGACGCAGGCTAAAAGGGCGGTAACACCGACGGGTATCGCGCCTGTTGCCCAGAAAAGGGCGCACATTACGAGGATGCCCACCATTACCTTTGTCTTAAATGCTGCTTTTTTTGGAGGGAGGGGTATTTTCTTCTCTGTGCCGTCTGCGAGTTTTATTTTTTTAACATAACCTGCTTTCTCGCTGTAATATCCATAGATTGCTTCGCCGGGCGCCATCTTGCGGTAATCTGCGTAGCCCAGCAGGACCCCATCTTTTGCCTTATTTTCGGTTTTCTTTAATGTTATCAAATCCATCAAATTTCTGGGTGTCGGCATAAATGCTATTGCACAAAAGACAAGCAGATTAAAAATAATTATTCCCGGGCGCAAGCCGTGAGCGCCGATCAACCATTGCCAGATGTAGCGTTTTTTAATGTGCGGTATCTCATGGCGAGCCATAGCGCTGATCCGTTCTTGCCGCGCAGCGTCAATTGTTTCTATCAATTCTTCAAGACCGCAGGGCTTCTGAAGATAGCGGAAGGCATCAAGTTTACCGGTTACGCGGGCTTTCTCGGCGGTGCCATAGCCTGTGAGCATTATCACCTGCACTTCAGGTTTTATCTTTTTTATTTCTTTGAGTGTCTGTATGCCATCCATGCCCGGCATTTTCTGGTCAAGTATTACAACCTCAGGGTTCTTATGTCTTACTGCCTTTATGGCGTCCTCTCCGCTGCTGACCTCAAGGATTCTGTATCCTCTAACTTCTAACTGCTTGCTGAGCGCAGCCCTGAACATTTCTTCATCATCAACCAATAAAATCTTCGGAGACCGATCGGTGTTTTTTATTGTTATAGTTTCGGACATACTATGCGTCCTCCTTTGTATGATATAACGGCAATACTACAGTGAATGAACTCCCCGCGCCGGGCATGCTTTGAACCTCAATCCTCCCGCCCATTGTTTGAGTGATGCTCAAACTGACGCTCAGACCAAGCCCTGTCCCTCTGCCGGGTTCCTTAGTGGTGTAAAAGGGAAGAAATATTTTTTCCATCTGCTCCGATGTCATTCCCTTGCCGGTGTCTGTGATAGTCGCACGGACGGTATCATCATCGTGGCTGGTGGCGATGGTTATGGTGCCGGCGCCGTCAATGGCATCGCTCGCGTTGTTAAGAATGTTCAGAAAGACCTGCCGCAACTGATCGGGGTCGGTCATAATATTGGGCATTTCTGGATCAAAGTTACGGACCAACTTGATATTGGAGACCTCAAGTTCTCTTTCCATAAGTCCGCTCACGACATCGTCAACGATCGCATTGATGTTGCGCCGCACTAATCTCGGTTCGGTTTTGCGGACGAATTTCAGCAACTTGTGAGTTATATCCCGTGTGCGGAACACCGCCTCATCAATGCGGTCTAATTCTTTCCTTATTTTTTCCGGCGTGCATTCAATCCCGAATTGCGGGTCAAGCATGTCTCTGATCAGTCCGCTTTCCGAGGAGATGATGGCGAGCGGGTTGTTGATCTCGTGTGCAACGCCGCCTGCCAGTTCGCCCACCGCTACCAGTTTCGCCGCGTGGAAGAGTTGCGATTTCAGTTCTTTTCTGGACTGTTCCATCATTTGTGCGCGCCAGAGCAGGCGGTTGGTAATCAGCCAGATGATGGTTATAATCACCAGCACCAGCCCCGCCATGGCGGCGATCATAACGCGCCGTGCCTGATACATTTCAGCATAGGCAACACCGAGTGGCTGCCTGACTATAAGTGCCCATGGCGCCTCTTCAAGCCATGCATAAGCGACAAGTTCGGTATCGCCGTTGCTGCCGATCTCGGTCGCATCGGAGCCGCTTTCTTTTGCAGGCTTATAATCGCTTCTGCCCAGCAGTTCCCCCCTGTCGGGGTCAACTATCTGGTATCTGCCAACATGATTTATGAGTGCTGAATCCTTGCTTTTTCCCTTGCCGATAGTGCGCAGGAAGAGGTAGAACTTGTCGGGGTCAAGCGTGGCGCGCATTATGTATGGTTTTCCTTCAAACAACTGTTTTATTGCGATGGTAAAATGCGGTTTTTTGCGGAAGCCGAGGTAAACATCGCTTATGTGATAATTCTTATCTTTTTTCATCAATGTCTTGAACCATTCTTCGTTGCTGTAATTTCTGCCCTGGAGGTAAGGGTAGGGACCTGCGTAGCCGATCTGGACACCTGAGGCATCAAGGAAACCGACATCAATGAAGGCATCGCTCATCTCGCGCAGGTTTTGAAGGTATCGCCACATGTCAACCTGCGCCGGGGGCAATTTGAAATCGCTGGCGCGGAGCAGATTGAAGATATTGACGACGCGCTCCTGGAGGAAGAGGTCAATGGTATTGCGCTGGCTTTCTGCGAGTGTGATGAGATGGATTTTTCCGCTTTTTTTAAGGGTGTAATTGAACTGGAGGTGGAAGTAGAGGGAGAGAATCACAAGCGGCACCATGTAGGCGGCAAGCAGTCCCAGGTGCAGTCGCTGGCGGAGGCGGCGGTAATATAGTTCGGTATCGGCGGCGGAGGCTTGCCCTGCGGCATCCTGTTTTGGAAGTTCCTGCTTTTTATCTGCTGAATCGTTGTTTTGTCTTGAATCTTTCGTCATTTGTATTCAGTCCAACGCACTTTTTGGACTTGAAAGTGCAAT
>JBFMBQ010000523.1:651-4349 GCA_040755115.1 bacterium | reverse complement strand
GAGGCTGATGCCGGTTTTGAATTCCGGGTTTTGGGTTTTGGGATTTGAATTTTTCACAAGAGATTCCGTATTTGCAGGTGTTTGAAGAGATTCAGATATGAGTTTGGGCAGGTCGTAGTCTTCAGGATTGCCCGCGACTGCGATGATGAGATTACTCGGTTTGTGGCGGTCGCAGTAGATGCGGAAGAGCGAGTCGCGTGTTATTTCGTTCACAGTCTCCTCGGAACCGAGCACCGAGTGACCAAGCCCGTCTTTTCCGAAAGAATCCTCGTGGAACATATCATAAACAAGGTCTTCCGGTGTGTCCTGGAGGTCTTTGATTTCTTCAAGTATGACCTGTTTTTCGCGCAGGAATTCTTCTTCGGGAAAAACTGACGAGAAAAATATGTCGGACAGGATGTCAATTGCCAGCGGCAG
Organism: bacterium; assembly: GCA_040755115.1. Taxonomy (GTDB): domain Bacteria; phylum UBP15; class UBA6099; order UBA6099; family JBFMBQ01; genus JBFMBQ01. Next base: position 3,932 of record JBFMBQ010000523.1, on the reverse strand, counting down.
GTTATCTGGCAGGATGCGCGCGTAACAACAAGTAAGTTCTTTGCCGGTGAGCGCATTGATGCTGCCGCCGGCGTATTCAATCTCGTGGGCGATGTTGGATGGCGAGCGATGCTCTGTGCCTTTGAACATCATGTGTTCAATGAAATGAGTGCTGCCTTGCATTGAGTCCTTTTCCTCGCGTGAGCCGAAGTTCATCCAGTAACCGATGGCGATAGTGCTCAAATAAGGGATGCGTTCAATGAGGAGAGTTACGCCGCTGTTAAGTTTGATCTTTTCAAAAGAAGGTATTTTCATGTTCAATCGTCAGAACAAGTTCAGGCAGGGGATTTTTAATTGTAGGGCGGCATCTTTGTATGCCGCCGAAATTTTACGGTGCGTTTTGGAGACCGCACCATGTAATCTCATTCTATTTTCGTAAAATATACAGGTTTAGACATCTACTTACCTCACGCCTTTCATCGTCAGACTCACTTTGCCTGTATCATCTATCTCTCTCACACGAACCTTCACTTTTTGACCCACCTTGAGGACATCCTGCACTTTTTCTATGCGCTTATCCGAAATCTGTGAAATGTGAACCAGACCGTCCTTGCCGGGCAGCATCTCAACAACCGCGCCGAAACTCATTATCCGTTTTACCTCGCCCCAATATTCCTTGCCGACCTCAAGTTCCTGTACAAGCAGTTGGATCATGCCGAGTGCCTTCTCCCCGCTTTCCTTATCGGTTGAATAGATATAGATCCTGCCGTCTTCCAGTATGTCAACCTTGGAGTCAGTCTCTTCGGTGATTTTACGAATATTTTTGCCGCCCGGTCCGATAACTTCTCCGATCTTGTCAACACCTACTTTGTATTGAATTATCCTTGGCGCCAAGGCGGACAATTCCGGGCGCGGTTTGGAGATGTCGGCTTCCATTTTATCAAGGATGAACATTCGCGCCTCGTTCGCCTGCGCAAGCGCCGTTCGCATAAGTTCTGGTGTTATGCCCTTGACTTTTATGTCCATCTGGAGGGCGTTGATGCCGGTGCGGGTGCCTGCGATTTTGAAATCCATATCGCCGAAGGAATCTTCTATGCCCTGTATATCTGTAAGGATATAATGTCCAGCCTCATCTATGACCAGCCCCATTGCGACCCCGGCAATGGCTTGCTGCGTTGGGACGCCCGCGTCCATCAGCGCCATGCTGGTTGCGCAAACGCTCGCCATTGAACTTGAGCCGTTGGATTCAAGGACTTCTGAAACTACACGGATGGTATATGGGAATTCTTCCTCTGCGGGGATGATGGGCAGGATGGAGCGTTCAACGAGCGCACCGTGTCCGATGTCGCGCCGTGAAGGACCGCGAAACGGGCGTGTCTCCCCGACGCAGTATGGCGGGAAGTTGTATTGATGCATGAAGCGTTTTCCCTCGGTTGTGGTGATGCCGTCAATACGCTGCCCCTCGCTTATCGTGCCGAGCGTTACGGTAGTGAGCACCTGGGTCTGCCCGCGTGTGAACAGTGATGAACCGTGCGTTCTCGGCAGCAGACCTGTCTCGCAGGTGATCGGGCGTATTTGATCAAGCGCCCTGCCGTCCGGCCGGGTCTGATGCTCGCGGATATTCTCGCGGAAAACCCGTTTTTCAAGCGCGGTTATGATTTCAGCGATCTCTCCCTCGCACCCTTCATATTTTTCCGAGAATTGTTCAACAGCCGCGTTGAGGGTTTCTTCAATCATCGCCTCGCGTTCCTGCTTCATTTTGCCGTTGAGTGCTTCGCGGATTTTCTCTTCTGCGAATTTTTCAATATCCTCAACAAGCCCGTCGGGGAGTTGTTTTTCCGCCACTTCCTGTTTAGGTCTGCCAGCCTTTTCAGCCAGTTCAAGTTGTGCCTCAACAATCTTAATAATTGCCTTGTGTCCCTCTTTAATGGCATCAAGTATGACGCTTTCCGGCACTTGTTTCGCCCCGCACTCCACCATGATGATGGCGTCGCTTGTACCCGCCACAACGAGGTTGAGATCACCCTGGTCAATCTGCTGGTATGTTGGATTGATTATAAAGTTACCGTTAATTCTGCCGACCCTCACAGCGCCAACTGGACCAAAGAAGGGTATGTCGGAAATAGAGAGCGCAACAGAAGCGCCGACGATGCCGCAGACATCAATGGGGTTTTCCAGGTCTGATGACAGTGCGGTGGCAATGATTTGCACCTCATTGTGGTAATTTTTCGGGAAGAGCGGACGGATTGGGCGGTCAATGAGGCGTGAGGTTAGAGTGGCGTGTTCTGAGGGGCGCCCCTCACGCTTGATATACCCGCCCGGTATCTTGCCGGCGGCATAGAGTTTTTCCTCAAAGTCCACTGTGAGGGGAAAGTAATCAATATCCTCGCGCGGTTCCTTTGAGGCGGTAACAGCCACAAGGACCACGGTGTCGCCGTTGCGAACTACAACAGACCCGTTTGCCTGCTTCGCAAGTTTTCCTGTCTGTAAGATTAAGTCGTTTGCGCCGCCGATTCCAATTCTGATTTCATAGTTATCCATTGTTTTTTCCTGCTTTCATTGTGGTTTTGGTATGGGGAAATGGCTATCTTGCCTTTGTGTTACTTGCGCAGTCCCAGTTCGCGGATTATTTTAGCGTAGCGGACACTGTCGTTTTCGTTGAGGTAATTCAGCAGGCGCCGTCTCTTGCCCACCATCATAAGCAGCCCCCGACGCGAACTGTGGTCCTTCCTGTGCGATTTGAGATGGTCTGTCAGGTAATTGATGCGCTCGGTCAGCAGCGCTATCTGCACTTCAGGCGACCCCGTATCGCTCTTGTGTTTGTGAAATTTGTTAATTATTTCGTTTTTTCTTTGTTGCTCTATCATGCCCTTCACCCTTCCTTTATTTCATTAAGTTCTCTTATAGTGTATTCATTAATTCAGATTAATCCCTGAATTAAATCTTAACACAATCTTCCATTCTAATCTGAAAATAGTTTTTTAGCAAGATCAATATCTTTAAATATCTGTTTTTTCAATTCCTCAAGGGATAGGAACTTTCTGTCCTCACGCAGGTATTTGACAAACTCCACACATAAGGTTTTTTCAGTTATCTCCTTAGAAAATTCAAGTATATGGACTTCCACCGTGCGGGTATTCCCGTTCAAGGTCGGTCTGAATCCGATGTATAGCACCCCTGATTTCACTTCATCTTCCAGCCGAACACGAACGGCATAGATACCATCGCGAGGCAGCATCTTGCGAGGAGGCGGCGCAAGATTTGCTGTAGGAACTTCAATAGTTCTGCCCACGCCTGCGCCC
>JBFMBQ010000523.1:0-641 GCA_040755115.1 bacterium | reverse complement strand
AAAAATCGGTTTGCTCTGTCAATCTCACCAGCCTCAAGCAGCCCTCTGATAAGGCTGCTGCTTATTACATCACCCTCGGACAAAACAGGTTCTATCACATCCACATCAAAATTATGGAAATTTCCAAGGCTTTTTAGCAGACTCACCGTGCCTGCGCCGCGGTAGCCGAAGCGGGTATCCTGTCCTACTATCACCTTTTTTGCCTTGAACTTCTCAACGAGAATGTCCTTCACGAATGCCTCCGGCGGCAGGGAGGCAAATTGCCGTGTGAAGGGGATAAAAGTTATGAAATCCAGTGGGTATCCGGCAAGAATCTTTTCCTTTTCTTCCCGTGTGGATAAGAGGAACGCCTTATCGGTCTTGTTGAGCACTTCTAACGGATGGGGATCAAATGTCAGCAGACCGCTTAAGCCGCCTGTTTTTTGTGCTTCTGCGATAACACGCTCAATTATCGCGCGATGCCCCATGTGGACACCGTCAAAACAGCCGAGCGTCAGAACCGCATAAGCCCCTTTATTTGCGAATTTTTCGCCAAGTGAACTATAGATTTTCATTGGTATTCTCGTAGATGTGCCACCCCCAAACTGGTTTGGGGGTGCCACATCCGCACTCCGCATTCCAGAACTGTTTTCACTCAAGTC
>JBFMBQ010000522.1:0-5734 GCA_040755115.1 bacterium | reverse complement strand
ACCTTCGTGAGTTATAACTACACCCTGATCTCCCGGCTCTATGATCATCGTTCCTTTTTCTGCAATGTTTATTATTCCCTTTGAGGTAGTGGTAGCGCCTTGATGCCCAATTCTCATGTCATAAGTTGCGGGCTCAAGACATTTTTCATCGAAATTTAAAATTTTAATTTCGCCCTTTTTAACCGCTTCTTTTATATCCTTGTCTGTAAGGATCATCTGAATCAACCCTCCCTTTAAGTCGATTTGTCTTTTATTTCATTATACAGAACATTTGTTCAGGTGTCAAGTTATTAAAAAACTCCTTTTTTCTTATAATTATTAAACCTAAACTTATATTATCCTGTAATATGTTTGATATAATATCACAAGTGTCAAGAAATGTTTAGAATTCATTTTTCAATATATTTAATTGGGACATCAAATTTCTTTTTCTTACTCCACCTTGCCATCGCTGCTTTCTTTGCTATTTGACTGCGCCTATTTGCCGATAATTTCTCCGCCCTTGCTTTACCGCCCTTCAGTCCGCCTAACCGACCGAGCGCAACCGCAGCGGGTTTTTTCTCTTTTACTGATTCCTTTGTGGTTTCTCGGAGTATAGAAAAAGCAATCTCATTTACATCTTGCCTCTTTGTCATGCTCTAATAACAGCATAAGCGGTTAAGCATAGTAAGCCCTATTTCAAATTGACCCACTACCTGATTTTGCGGTTGCGCCGGGTCACGGTTTTATCATTATCTTTTTTCATCAACAAATTTTACCCGTTTCATCTCCTGGGGTTTCAAGACGATTTTTATATCCGCTTCGGCAGGCAGCGTTTTTACCCCGAGCGAATTAAGCCGCTCCAGAACCCTCTTGTCAATTGATATTTCCTTTTCCCACTCTTTATCGGTTACATTCAGGAGGAGCAATCCATCGGACAGGAGGGTGGTATAAATGCCGTCCATAAATTCATCAATCTCCGGCATAGGCACATATTTTTTATCAATCAGGTCTGTCCTGTAAATCAGATTTTTCAGGACGGTGCGGAAAAGGATGAAATAATTGAGATCGGGTCTGAAATTCACAATGTATCCTTCACCGTAGGGATGGGCGAGTTTATCAAGCCTTGTTGCGGCGGGAGCACGGGCAGTGAAGCCGTCAAAGAAGGGCATGCCGCCGAGCCGTTTTATATTCTCAATGCCCGATGCGGCAAATATCCCGCCCCTTTTTACCCACTGCTGGATTTTCTCCGCCGCTTCATCAGCAACAATATTTCCCTGTTGCATTACGAGAATCTGGTAATTCGCCAGCGCGCCGTCCGCTGCCATGCCCTCGTCAACAAAATCAAAGTCCATCAGGTCGCGCAGCATGCCAAGTTCGTTGAAAAACAATCCCCATCTCTCACGGTTCAGCACGAGGTAAGTCTCGGGGATGAAAACCGCTGTTTTCATCATCGGGTGGCTGATTTCAAATTTGCCTATATTATCCCTGAAATTTCCAGTCGCCTCATCGCTGCCTGTTACATTGCCGGAATATTCAAACAACTGCACTGCCCCCGAAGCAGCCACATTATATATGCGGCGCACTATGCCGTCGGGCGTAACCGCCGATGCAGGCTCAAAGCCGTAGAAACTGTTGTAAAATTTCCCAGCCGAACTCACCCAGCGTGTCAGGTGGAAATTCATTCCATAGTCGCTACCCTCGTTAGTGATGCGCACACCGGCGCCATACTTCGCGGAAATCTTCACCTGCCGACTGAACCGTGAGCCATGCTCGGGGACGCCGTCCCCCCCTGTGCAGAGATAAATCGGTGTGTTCGGGAAATATTTTTTTGTCGTCTTCAGCCAGAAATCCGCCCATTGTTCCATACTCACCCGATACCATTCAACGAAATCAAGCCAGGCGCGGGGTGAAGGGGCGTCTGTCTTGAGAAAAGGCTTGACCTCGCCGAAATCACGGAAAGCCGTTCCCCACGCGCTGTCCAACGATTCAATATTTTTATAGATTTCTTTCAGATACTTCTGAAAATGTGCGGCGGCGAATTTATCCGCGCACCAGAAGCCTCCATGCTGGTGATAACCGCCCGTCCAGCCGCCGCCCGAAACAGGGTAAATCGCCTCGCCGAAGTCTCCTGTTATGCCGAGCAGGACGGATTCTATCATCCCCGATGCTTCATAGCGTTCTGCAAACCGGCGGATGAATTCCTCTACATGCGGCGCAAGTGCAGGGTTGAATATTGACTGGTTTTCGCTTTCCGTCCCGTGCTCAACACACTTGTAAAAAACCGATTTATCACTCTTCTTGAACCATTCAGGTGTCGTGTAGGATGGACCTGCGATCAGAAACGGCACCCACTTCAGACCGTTCTTTTTCAATATCTCAATTTCCTTATCATACACAGCGAAGTCCCATTCTCCCGGCGACGGCTCCATCACGCTCCAGCGCACATAAGACTCAAAACTCGTTACGCCGAGTTCAGCAAATTTCTCAACTTTAATATCCGCATAAAATTTTTCAATCTGATCGGCAGCGGCGCCCGGAGAAAAATTGCTCGCCCCGAAAGTGATTTGTCTGTTCCCACGGCTGGTTATCTCCCCGCCCGTTGAAACATCGCCCATTATGGATAGCAGACAAACCGACATCAGCCAACTTATTGCAAAAAAAATAGCATTTCTGTTTCTCATTTCAGTTCCCCTCCCGTGTGCTGCTATGCAACACTTAATAATCAGAGCCATCAGAGAAGATCAGCAGATTAAACATAAAAATATTTTAATCATGGATATGTACTCCAGTATCAAATATAATATGCCAAGAAACATATCAATGCAAAAAGGTGATCTTTATGGATTTTCTACTGCCCGGTGAAAATGTGAAAATAACGCGCAAGCCCAATTGGCTCACACTGCTTGCGATTGCAATATTTCTAATTGCCTACCAGAACCCACAGATCGGAAACATCACCAAAATTGATGTGCTGATCCTTCTGCTGCTCTTCTGGAAAAATACATTGTGCATGATTACCGACAGACGCATTCTCATCCGCATTGACATCTTTATTTTGCGCTGGGTGAAAGCAGTTGCAATTGAGGATGTGAAAGGCACACTGCGGCTGGATATACCATTTATAGACCTCGTCTTCAAAAAAACCGCCGGTTTTATTGTTTTTTACACCACCAACCCCCTGGCGGTGGTGTGCTTCCCATTCATCCCGACACCGCGGGAAGCGGAAGAGATTTTTCACCGATTCAAGGCTGGACTTCCTGATAATGAGATTGAAAAACAGGCGGTGAAGGAAACCCCGCCCCAGGGAACGCCATGCCCTGAATGCGGGAGTCTTATTGCGCCTGATACCAACTTCTGTAACAAGTGCGGCACGAAGATTTAAAAGCGTTTCCGGAGACAGCGGATTCACGCGGGGGACAAAAAATTAAGGGCACGGTTTCCCGTGCCCTGATTAATAATAATATCAGATTTTTATTACCCTAAATCATTCCCTATATATTAATTTACACCAGCGCTGGTAATTCAATTACATTCAAACATTCCAACAAACAACAATTCTAATTCTATTTGCCCTTTGGTTTTGGTCGCGGGGCAGGTCGCCAGGTTGTTTTCACTATTTTCACCTCCTTATTTAACCATCTGTGTCAGATTTTAACAGAATACAACCGTGTTGTCAAAACTTTTTTAATATCTCCAAAGGCAAAAGTATTTCTATAAAAATCCTAATTACATATTCTACCCCAAAAACTGAAAATCAAACATTTTTGTAAAAATATTGTTACAATGTTGAACATGCCTGAAAACCCTGTAAAACAGGCTGCGAAATTGCTCGCAGACGCCGCAGGCGCTGTCGTATTCACTGGCGCAGGTGTAAGCACTGAATCGGGGATTCCCGATTTCCGCAGCCCCGGCGGCGTATGGAGCAGATATAAGCCGGTCCTCTATCAGGAGTTCATCGCAAGCGCTGAGGCGCGAAAACTATACTGGAGAATGAAATATGAAGGCTATCCTGATTTCGTAAAATCGCAGCCCAATGCCGCTCACCTTGCTCTCGTGGAAATTGAGAAAATGGGCAAACTGCTGGGCATCATCACCCAGAACATTGACGGCTTGCACCATGAGGCAGGCAATTCGCCTGAGAAAATCATTGAACTGCACGGCAACAACCGCCGTGTAGTCTGCCTCTCATGCGGCAGAATGTTGCCTATGGAAGAAGTTATTCAAAGGATAGACGCAGGCGAAGAGGCGCCGGAATGCACGGACTGTGGCGGCTACCTGAAGCCCGCAACGGTCTCGTTCGGGCAGGCGATGCCGGAGAAAGAGATGATGATGGCGCACCGCTGCGCCGCCGCCTGCGACATTTTCATCGCAGTCGGTTCCTCGCTCGTGGTTGAGCCGGCGGCGTCTTTCCCGGTAATAGCAAAAAGGAACGGCGCAGCACTGATTCTGATCAATCTCACAGCAACGCCGCTTGACCCGATTGCCAACATTGTCCTTCACGGCAAAGCAGGCGAAATACTGCCGGCGGTTGTGAAAAATGCGAAATTATCCACGAATTGCATGAATTGACACAAATTGGAAAAATAACGACATGATGTGTTTATATAATGGTGAATCTCACCTTTTTGGTTTTCGCAGTTTTCCAGAACCTTCACATCGCATTGTTGACCGCGCTGGTTCTAATACCCGTGCATAAGTATATAAAGGTGTTAATGAAGCAGTGGTTATATTTCCATTATCAACTTGACTGACAATGTAACGCCTGTAAGAGGCGGGCGGATGAGTATCAGAAAAATCTTCGCTGCCAATGAATCCGAGAATATATAAAAGAAACTCAACGCTTAAGGTGCTTTCTCCCGCGGTCTTGAAAAGCGATGCGCTGTAAATATCTGCCTGAAATTCCACAGCATAAGAAAGCAATGTTATATCATAAGGTGTTCCACCATTCTTTGCGTTTCTATATCTTTGCAGATTGTGTGCCATTGCAGCATGACCTAACTCATGGAAAACCACAGATGCAAGAGTATAGGCAAAAATTTCTGAACTTTCAGGTCCGTATGTCGGATGCATTACAAGCGCATTGTGCATAGAAGGTGTAACAATCTGGAAATGTAATCCCCGTTTTGCATATTCACCGATATAATTAAGATAATAATCGTATTCATCTTCAGAGTCTACGAAGTAGATTAAATCCGTCGCTTCATCTAAAAGTTCAATCAACCCGTTGTAAACCGCGATGTTCCGGTAGCCTGCAAAGGCATTGAGGACTTCTTCTTCGCAATGAAAAACATTGAATTCAGTGCTTACCCGCTGGCTTTTGGAATTGCGATAACCAGCCGCAATATTATTAACCCCGGATGGCCACGCCGGATTGTTTCGGTATTCATTGTATACATCCACTATCATGTTAAAGTAATCTTCATAACCTGATGATTCAACTGGTGTGCATTGTGGGTTTGATAATTGCGCCGTAACACGAGCACCGATGCGTGCCGCAGCCGAAAGCATTGATGCATCTACCGCTTCTAATCCCGTTAGTTCTTCAGTTGTCGGCGGAGGGATCGTGCTGACTGTATATGAACTGGTCGCTGCCTCCGGGGCGCTGGTAACATACGATATATTCGCAGATGAAGGTGTTGAGGAAACCTGATACTGAGGCTGTGAAGGAGTAACAGACCCGCCCCCGCCGCCCCCGCAGCCAGTTAAAATAAAGACCGATAACGACACAACAAAATACATACCGAACCATTTC
>JBFMBQ010000521.1:9838-22494 GCA_040755115.1 bacterium | reverse complement strand
CTTGTCGGCAGGGAGGGCAACACATTACTGGTTAAAGAAATTGATGTTCTTGATGGCACACCCCTTCTTGATATAACACCGCTCGTGCCAGAATTTGATTTCAGAAGTAATGTACGCATTGGCTGGTTGGAAAATATATTGAGAAACACTGTTAAGGATGAAAATAATCCAACGAAGGTTGAGTAGCAGCCATTCAAAAGGAGGTGTAATAGGATGAAGATTGCCGTTGCATCTGATGATACGAAAAATATCGCTCCGCATGTTGGCAGGTGCAGATATTTCCTTGTATATGATGTTGAAGGAAAAAATATCAAGAATGTTGAAATATTGGAAAATTCCTTTGGTGGACATCACAATGGAAGATGTTATGGAGAAACTGAGCATCACGGGAAAGGCTCTGGACATCATGAGCATAAGTCTATGATCGATGCCTTGAGAAACTGTAATGTGATTATTAGTGGTGGAATGGGATTGAAACTTCACGATGATCTCGCAGCAAACGGCATAACTGCAATAACAACGGGTGAAAAGAATGCCGAAAGTGCAGTAAAAATGTTTTTAAAAGGCATACTGAGGTCGGAAACGAAGAGAATATGTGGATGTCAACATCATTGAGGTTGAAAACGGAAATAAAAGCAAACTCTGGATAACAAATGTCGGTAAAGATCACAACAATTGTAGAAAATTCCGTCCCTGTGAGCATAAGGACAATCGGTGAACATGGTCTCTCGTTCATTATTGAAACGGAAGATAGAACTATTCTTTTTGACACTGGTCAGGGAATGGCGTTAGCCCACAACGCGGAGCGGATGGGCACTGATCTTACAAAGGTTGATACCGTAATATTGAGCCATGGACATTACGATCATTCAGGAGGACTGCTCAAGTTACTTGAGATAAATGGCAATTTTGAGCTGATCGTCCATCCCGACGCCTTCTCTGAAAAATACGCATTGCTGCCCGGTCCAAAAACGATAAATATCGGAATGATTACATCGCAAAAATTATTGGAAGAAAAAAATATAAATGTCAGGTTGTCAAGAGAACCCGTTGAAATCTGCAATTCAATTATGACAACTGGCGAGATACCAATGGAGACTGACTACGAGGGCATTGAGCCGGTTCTGTTTACACGAATAAACGGCAAGAATGTTCCAGACCCGTTGTTGGATGATCAATGTATGATATTGAAAGTGGAAACTGGCATAATTGTGGTGCTGGGATGTGCGCATAGAGGGATAATCAATACATTAAACAGAGTTGTCCAAATCACAGGTGTGAAAGATATATACGCGGTTCTTGGTGGTATGCATCTTGAAAGGGCATCGGACGAGCAGATTGAAAAAACGGTAGAAGCATTAAAAAGTTTTAATATTCAGAGAATTGGAGTTTCCCACTGCACAGGCATCCGGGCGATCACCCGTCTTTATAGAGAATTTGGCGAAAGAGTGTTCTTGAATCAGGTCGGTTATACTTTGAAAATTCAAAGAAGGTATTCACTGATTTTTAGCAGCATCTAACAAGTTGAGAAATTTCTATCCTTAACCTTAATTTTAACCTAACGACTTTTAATGATATGCGCTGCGAGGGCGGCGGCGTCTTTTAGATTTGACTCCGACACATTTTCCATCAGGTCGCTCGCCCAGTGCCAGTTGGGCAGGACTCCCTCATCGTCATAAGCCATGATGGATATTCCGCGGTAGCCGCGCATAAGCGCAGGATAGACATCTGTCAACATCGTGTTGAAGTCCCTTTTGCGTGCAGGCTTGCCGGTTGATGGCAGGGTGAAATTCTCTGCGACGCTCACCATTTTCGTGTCGGCATTTCGCCTCAGTATCATCCCCTCGCGTGTGGTTACCGACAGGTTGCCTGTGCCGAGATTATCAAGGTTCAGGAAAACGGTGCGCTGCGGATCAAAATGTTGTGTTTTCAGCAGGTGTGTCATGCCGAAAGCACCTGTCTCTTCGCTGCCGGTGCCGACAAAAAGAATTTCCTTTTCCGGGGGCGGCGACTGTGAAACGATGCGGGCGGTTTCAAGCATGGCGGCGACGCCTGAGGCATTATCGTTCGCACCGTGTGTATGCCTGCCGAAGATTTCCCGATGCACAAGCAAAAGAATGATAAAGACAAGATACAATGCGACAGCGATTATAAGGTAATACTGGACGGAACTTCTCACAATGAAACCCGCCGCGGCAAGCACACCGACTGCGAAGATCGCCGCAAGTGTGGTTACAAAGGTAGTGCGGAAACCTTTGACCATCGCAGGATGAAAGAAAATGGCAGACTTTGAAGAATCAATATGTGCAGTAACAACGATTGTTTGCCTTGTTTCGCCATCGGGTGCGATCCTCCCGATTACATTACATGATTTTCGCTTTGGTAATATTTTGCTGAGCGATGCGTAAGTTGAATTTTCAGTCAGATAAAAAATCATGCCATGCAGCCACATAATCAGTGCCATTTTTGGCGAATACTTTACAGCAACGGCGGCAACGAGAAAGAACGAATATATCATCACATAGAGCCAGGAATAGGTCGGGAGCGCTTTGAATTCCTCAATGTGAGCCTTAACGCCGAGACCGTTCAGCGTTTCTTTTACATATTCTGCCGCTCTGCGCTCGTTTTCAGAACCAGATGCACGTGCGCCGATTGTTACAGAAAGATGCTGAAGATGTGCGTAAGGCGATTTGTTCATGGTTTTTTAAATAAATTTTCTGACACAGATTAACACAGATTTACACTGATGTATGAGCACACAATATGTGCTCATACGGAAATCTTCTAAAATCAGTGTAAATCTGAGTCAAAAAAAATTCTTTGCCATATCCTTTACCCAGTTCTGCCGGTCAGCAGTTTCCTGAAATTCTCGCGCATATCGCCCTGCACACGATGCGGGAGCGAACAACTTTCCGACATAATTTTTGCCACCACTTCATCAGTGGCACGGATGCGGTTGATCAGGACACGAAGAAGCGACTCAAGCAGTTTTGTGCTGACAGCATCGTTCTTGGTCATGAGCGATTTAAAATCCCTGCCGAGCAGTTCCAGGACGGTGCTGTTCATAAGCGTAACCGCCGTAGCGGTGCGCGGGCTGCCGTCAATGAGTGCCACCTCGCCGAAAAAATCTCCTGTTTTAAGCGTGGTTATGTCCCAGGTGTTATTTACATCAAGTTTCTTGAAAACCCGTATTTCTCCTGAGTCAATCACATACATTGAATCGCCCCACGAACCTTCGCGGCACACATAATCTCCCTTGCGAAAATGATGCAACTGAAACAAGGGAACGATCTTTCCGAGTTCTTCATCGGTGAGAAGGTCAAAAAGACGGCAATGGCGAATTGTATCTAAAGTCCCCATGTTTGCCTCCCTCCATCAACTAAAATTTCAAAACACGAAATTTAATTTACCACAAATGCGCAAAGTTTAGTAGTGTAGTGCCAATAGCCGCATGCCGCAAGTCGTGAATTTTCTTAAAACGAATAATGAATAACGAACATTGAATTTCTAATCATGAAGTTTTTCTTCCTTCAATATTTAACATCCCTTGTTCAATATTCTACATTCAGTGCCTCAAATGACTAAAATTGCCTTCCCTTCAATATAACTCTCACAGCCTTCTGTATAATATAAAACAAATCCCATACAGAATGCACCCTGCCGCGAAGGAGACGCAGCATCTGCGTCGGGCGAAGAAAAAAACGCCGATATGCCCGGCGATACATCCGCTCAAGTTGCGCTGCCGAAAATCCGGGCATCTCATAAGATGCCTTCCCTAAAAAATACCCTTTGTCCCAGTAACCATCATCAACATGATACAAGAATTTTCCTTCACGCAGCGCGATCTCGTAAAGTTCTGTTCCCGGGAAAGGCATTGTAATAAAAAACAACGCCTGATTTAACGGCAGGCAACAGGCAAATGCAATTGTTCTTTCCATCGTTTCCTCAGTATCAAACGGCAGCCCTAACATGAAGAACCCGTTCGTGTAAAGTCCTGCGCGACGGGCAGCCTTGATCACTGCTTTCACTTTTGACAGGTCAACCTTTTTGCCGAGTTTGTTCATTATCTGTTGATCACCGGTCTCCACCGCAATGCACACGGAGTAAAAACCTGCCCGCACCATTTTCCGAAACAGTTTCTCATCACCTACATCCGGCTTGATGCCCGCCGGTATTGCGAAATGCAGCCCGCGATATTTCCGCTCCGCAATCTGATCGCACAGTTCCATAGTGCGCTCTGGATTAAGCGTGAAATTATCATCCCAGATGTGGATTTCGCGCGCGCCGTGGCGATGGTAAATCTCGTCCGTTTCGGCGATAACATTTGGGATAGAGCGCCAGCGCATGCGGCTGCGGTGAATGATTTTAGAGGCGCAGAAGATGCACCGAAAAGGGCAGCCGCGAGAGGTCATTATCGGTAGAAAGGAAAAACCCCTTATGTGCGACAGGCGATACTCCTTAACATCTCCCATATCCCATGCAGGAAAGGGCAGCCTGTCAAGGTCTGAAATGAGAGAACGAGGGGCATTTAACCTTAATTTTGAATTATTATTTTTTGATTCTGAATCTTGCCTTTTTAACCCTGAACCTTGAACCCTGAACTCGGAACTCGGAACTCGGAACTCGGAACTCTCAATCCCCGATTCTGCGCTCCGCATTCCGCACTCCGCATTTTTTTTATAATACACAATCCCCTGTATATCTTCGCGTGGAATTCCTTGCGCAATTTCCAGTGATGTTTCCTCCCCCTCTCCAATCACAACCACATCTGCGAATTCGGGAATCAACTTTTCATATTCTACGGATGGATATGGTCCGCCCATAGCAACAGTTACCGACGGGAAATTTTGCCGAATGTAGCGCGCCACATCAAGTGCCGGCAGTATGGAAAGCACATTTGCCGTGATGCCTGCCATAGTATATTTGTTCAGCAACCTGTTCAACCGCTCTTTCCAGTCAGGATGATAATTACAGTCAAGATAATTCACAGGTATCCCCTGCTGCCGCAGATATGCGGCAATATAAAGCATCCCGAGTGACGGCGACCTGTATGCCTGATTACATGAAGGATTAATTAATACCATGTTCTGCTTTTATTCTATCAAGATATTTTTTTAGTTCCTGTTTTCCTTTGGCATCGTTCCCCATCAGAAAATATAATTGCATAAGGAGGGCATGTGAAGCCTTTGTCTCTTTATATTTAACCGCGTCTTTCATGCTCTTTAGTGCTGCCTGATAATCTTTCCGTGATATTTCTATGAATGCCTTCTCGCAGAAATACTCGTGTAGGATGGAGCGAAAAACATTGTTCGTTGTTCGTAGTTCGGAGTTCGGAGTTCGGAGTAGGGGCGCACGGCCGTGCGCCCCTACAGTTGTTGTGACAAGGAACAGACCGCCGTAAGGTATAAAATTCAGCCCGGCTGATGTGAGCGATAACCTGAAGCGCGACGGCGTGTTGATTAAAACGGTGCGGTATGGCAGATTTTCATCAATCAGTTTTCGTGTCTGTATGTCAACGATGTTGATAATTCCTGTCTCTTCAAAGCGCCGAAATTCCTCCAGCGTGATCTTGTATATCCTGTATCGTTCTTTATCTATATTGATCTGCGGAATTTTTACGCTGACGCCGATCTCGTCCGCTCTGTCCCGCATCGCGTCAAGATACCACGGAAAGGCAAGATAAAGCCTGTGAAAGATGAAGGTGTCGCGGCGTTGATTTCCTGTAAACTGGAAATATAGCGGCGGTATTATTGCGTCATCTGCGATGTGATCAATAAAAATCAGCGCATCGCGGGGAGCAGAATTGAAGATTAAATCCGAATATTCTCCACCGCCTGCATCCAGCCTGTATTCAAGGTATTTACCGTTGGCGGCGACGAGGGAATAAATATGTCCGATAAGCAGGATGAATACGGCACCGGCGGAAAATATCCGCAGCGGCTTCCATCGCTTTGTAAGATTAAGCATAATGCCAAGTCCTGCGCCGCAGAAAAAAACAAGTATTACAAAAGATACCATAGAGAATGACTCTTTCTCCTTCGTAGGATACACGATTGTGAAGGCGAGGCAAAAGATCATAACAACGGAAAGGGCTAAAGTTTTTGACAGGGATTTTTTTAATAAGTAGAACATTGCAAAGAACAGCGGGATCAGCGCGAGGGGAGTAGTTTGATGTGAGATGCTTTTTAGCAGGTTGATAACATTTTCCCTCATTTCCATGGTTTTGTATTCGCCGAGTACCCAGAAATCGTGTCCTGAAATAAGATTGGTCAATGCCTTGATGTTCTCCGGCTGATTCCAGTCAAAGATGTTGGTTCGTGCTGAAAGGAGCGGCAGGGCAGCGTAGAGTGTGATGGCAGCGAATGCAACGAAGCCCGCAGTTAGAAGTAATCTGCCGAGTTGCCCGCTTCTCCACACAACAGCAAGAGCAAACAACCCGAATACAACCATAGGGAAAACGATTGTGCCGTGGTTGCCGAGCGCGAGCGCGCTGATGAAGAAAAAGAACAGAACAGAGCGAATATCGCCGGTGTGAAGAAAAACAAGAGCCAGCACAAGAAATAAAAAGATATTAAGCGCATACGCCTCAACCATTATGGAATTGCCCCAGAGAAAAGTTGAGAACATCATCACCGCAGCAGCATACAGGGCAGCAGAAGTATTGCCGCTCCATTTTTCCACGAGGAGAAACAGCACCGCGACAGACGCAGCCGAACATAGTGATGAAAGCAGTGCGATGCGGAATGCGACATCACCGATGGGGATGAAAGAAACTATCTTGCCGAGCAAGATGAATAACGGATACCCTGTCGGGTGCGGCACACCTAAAAAATGCGATGTAAGAACAAAATCCGCCCCGTCGCCCCAGCCGATGACAGGAAGCGATGTATAAAGATAAAGCGCAAATGCAACCAGAAAGGCAACCGCAGCAAAAAGATGATTGATTTTATTCATGTAGTCTTCTTAACATCAGGTGTAGGGCGCGCTCTCCTGTGCGCGCCCACATTTTATTCAAAAACCGCTCAGTTTAGAACGAAAAAGCATACTCGGCAATCACCGTTCTCGCTATGCGCGCAAGGTAAGCAAGTTGTCGCGGTGAACGCATCTGCCACACCTTTTTCATAATATAAGCGGGGCGCAGATAGAATCTTGAATATCCCTTTTGCAGAAAAGCGGACAGCGCATCGCGGCTGAAATGTGCAGAAAGTGCGGGGAGCGGCTCCTCACCCCTCATATATCGTCCCCATATCGTGCGGTCTATCGCGCCGTTTTCTATTGCATGGCGATAAAACTTCGTCCCCGGGAACAGTGTCGCTATGTTGAACGCCGCATAGTCGGGCTGTAATCCGATTACAAAATCAATGCTTTTGTTAATGTCTTCTTCAGTTTCATCTGGATTTCCGATCATCACGAAAGCATTAGTGGTAACCCCTGCCTCGCGGCAGATGCGGAAGGCATCAACGAAGTGCGCATCCGAAATGGGTTTGTCAAGTTCGCTGCGGATACGGCTGTTTCCCGATTCAACACCGAATGAGACATTGATGCAGCCCGCCTTTTTCATAAGTCGGATGATCTCGGTGTCAACGAGTTCGGCGCGCGTCTGTGCTGACCAGCGGAATCTGATGTTGCGCTTCAGCAATCCATCTGCGATGGCGGCGGCTCGGGCGCGGTCATAAGTAAAAGTCTCATCTATCAGTGAAACAAAACCATACCCTGCCCTGTCAACCTGCGATGCCTCCTCAAGGAATTCCTCAATCGGGCGCGGGCGGTATGCGCCCATCGCTTCAGAGCGGCAGCAGAAGGCGCATGTGAACGGACAGCCGCGCGCTGAAAGCAGCGTGGTCGTGCGCGCAGGAAAATACGGGTTAAAATATCTGTTCTCTTTAACGAGTGTGCGGTCAGGGAAAGGAACTTCGCCGAGACTTTCAACAACCGCAGGTGGATTCACAACCACTCTGGAATCCTGAATTGTTACCAATCCCGCAATCATCTCCCGTCTCCCATCTCCCGTCTCCCATCTCCCATCTCCTATACTAAGTTCGCCTTTTCCTTCAGCGATGTTAAGTGCGAGGGAAACCATCCCTGCTTCGCCATCCCCTACAATCCCAAAGTCCGCTCCAAGTTCAGGGAGAATTTCAGGATCGCAGGATATATGCGCACCGCCAACGACAATCTTGAACGCATCACCTGACTTTTCGCGGTGTTCTTTCAATGTCCTGATCAGTCTGTTCACAACCGGCAGTGTGGGAGTTGTAGTTGTTATGCCTATCAGTTTCGGTTTTTCAACATCCACAATTTTCAGGATACCGCTGTCTCCAAGCCGCTCTATGTAGCAGTCAGTGATTCGGACACTGATGCCGTTCTGCTTCAGGCACGCGCCGATGGAGCACAACCCTAACGGCGGATAATACAAATAATATCCCCCAGCGCCTCTACCGTTGCCTGCCGTATTCATCGCGGCGAAACTGAACGACGGAACGATTAAAAGCACATCGGTCATTTTACTAAATAGTATAGCCGAATGACTGGTTTTATTACATTCGTGGAAGTTCCATGTAGGTTAAACCTTTTACCTTTGAATTATACTGCCCTTTACAAATATAATAGATTTCAGTGAATTGAAATGAAAAAACCAGTACGAAGCAGGATTGTTTTTTTAATTATGCTGATGATAAATATTGCGCCGTGTTTTGGCGCATCTGGTTTTAATGTGGGACTCGTGCCGCTTGACAATCGCCCCGTGTGCCTGACGCACACGGTAAAACTTGGTAAAATAGCAGGGCTCAATGTTGCCGTTCCCACCTATGCTGCCGTAGGCGCATTTAACTTCTGGGGCGAACCCGATGCTGTCCTTGAGTGGCTTGAGCGCGAAGGACCTAATATGGATGTCCTCATACTCTCCATTGAGATGGCGACGACAGGCGGGCTTGTAGCGTCACGGACGGATAAATTTTCGCATGAAGAAGTAATGGAGCGACTGAACCGAATAGAAAAATTTGCGGCTGAGAACCCGCAGGTAAAAATATGGGCTTTCGGTATCTTGCAGCGAATTGCACGCACCCGGACAGATAGAAAGGATGAAGATTATGTTACTTCTATTATGAACAGATATTTTCTTGCGCTTGATGAGGCAGAGGCGATAGGGAACGAGAGGTCAGTGGCAGAGGCAAAAAACTTGAAAAAACTTATCCCCGATAAAAACCTGAAATCATACATCGCAGCGAGGGAAAGAAATCACGCCTCAAACCTGAAAACCATAGAGATGGCATCCCGGGGCGTTTTTGATCTCCTCGTGATCGGTATGGATGACAACGCCGTCTATGGACCTCACCGAAAGGAACGGGAATCGCTGGAGCAGCGGGTTATGCAACTTGGCGCGGGCGAAAAAGTTATTATCAAGTCGGGGGCTGACGAGATAGGGCAACTGTTTATGAGTCGTGCGGCGATGATGCTCTATGGCATTACGCCCGATGTGTATGTAGCCGCAACGGATCAGAAGATATTAGAGCGAATCCCTGCGCTTGAAGACAGAACACTTGATGCATCGGTAACGCTTGCGCTGACACTCGGCGGCGCAAGGCGCGCTGACCACGCCGATGAGACAAACCTTGTGCTTTTCATCCATGGCGATGAAAATTTGAACGATGCGGATGCAAAAGCGGTGGCTACTCTTATAAAGAAAAAATTCAGGGTCAGCATTGCGGATGTCTCAGAAACTAATAAAGGGAGCGTGGAATTTTCTGAGGCACTCGGTAAATATATTGACGATATTGCGAATCTTGCTGGTTATGCGGGATGGAATACCGCATCAAACACTACAGGGACGGCAGTCGCAATGCTGCTGATTGACAGCATAAAAGGCGACTCTTTTCTTGAAGAAAAACGGCAGCAATTCCTGCTTGAACGCTTCATAGATGATGTGTTGTATATGGGTTCGGTTCGTCCCTGGATTGAGAAACAGAAATTCAGTGGCGAAGACGAAGGCGAGCGATATATCTCCATGCGCCGCACGCTCGTGGCGGAATTAAGAGAAAAAAGCGATGAGTTTATTAAAAAATATCTGCCACGCGCTCTTTCTGCTGACTTGCGCATTGATGTAAAAATACCCTGGTTCCGTTTTTTTGAAATTGATGTTGATGCCCGATTCAAACAGCCATAAAAAATTGGTATAGTTTGACATAAAGTAATGGAGTTTTGCTATAATTACAATAGATCAACAATTTGAAGGAGGCTTACAATGACCATTTTAACTCCCCCAAAAGTATTAAGAGAAAAACTTGGGGAGGAAGGCACTGATGCCTTAATTGAACTTGTTAACAAGGCAAACGAAAAACAAAAAGAAGATGTCTTAACTTTTGTTGAAGAAAAATTTGAGCGAAGATTGACAGAAGTCAAATCAGACCTTGAGATAAAAATATCAGAAGTTAAATCATATCTTGAAACAAAAATTTCGGAAGTTAAATCAGAAGTCGCACATTCAAAATCGGACATGATAAAGTGGATGTTTATCTTCTGGGCAGGTCAAACAACTGTGCTTGCAAGCCTGCTATTTGCTTTCTTCAAATAATATCCAGATTTGTTCGCACTCACGAGGAAGACGGTGAGACGGGAGATGTAAGAAGTGAGATGGGAAAAATCATCTCGCATTTTACATCTATTCGTCTCTCATCTTATTTCTTACATCTTTAAAATAAAAAATGTTTTCAAACCGTAATTCTTTCCCGTAAACTAATATAAAATTCTCTTAAAAGCATTATGTCTATCTTCATTGAAAAATCTGATTCCTCGGCGGCGCAGACGCGCGCACTCGCCGCCGCCCTTCACCGTCGGCACTTTGCTCCCTTCAATCTCAACTTTTCCCAGCGCACATTCATGCGCACTCTCTCCTTTATGCCCCGAAATGTCATCGCCTCCGGCATCAATCTCACGATGCTCCGCACGAGCGTGCCGCAGCGCATGGCTGAAAAAATCACCACTTCTGAACTGACCCAATGGGGCGCAGACCTTTATCCAGATGACTATATATGTAATACTATCATCCTCGGCGCGCCAAACGGCGGCGTCAGCCACATCGGCACTATTATGGATGCACCCTTCCTGACGAGCCATTTCCTTATCTGCTTCCGCCACATCAAAAATGTTGACGACATCTATTCCACCTTCCACCGCGGCAAACATCTCGCAGCAGCAATCACAAGAAAAAATCACGACCTGCATGCAATAAATCACTACGACCCCATCCACGACCGCCCCGCGCTCGCCTACATCAACCATGTGCGCCTTAAATTAATTGAGTTGCCGTCTGTCTATAAAAATTTCATCGCCGAACGACTGAAGCCGAACGGCGCGCTCGTTCTCATAAACTGCTGTTATCCCTGGCTTCAATATCGTGTCGCCCCGCGGGTCTCGTTTCAGGTCGGCGGTCTCGGCGGAATCACCGATGAAGAATTTCTCAACGGCAGCACGCGGATTGATGAATATTGTTATCATCACGGCAGCCGCACCCGAGGCGGCTGGCATCTGCGGACATCAAGATATGCGCTTACGCGAATGCCCGAATCTGAGTGGGGCGCTCTGCCCGAATTCGCCGATGCGGTTAAAGATTTCGCCACCGCCAGCGGGATACGCCTCGTTACTCTTACCGCCGATCACCCCGAAAAGTTCGGTGAATTATCCTTCCACCTTCACCGCCTCGCATCGGACAAAGACAGCGAGACGCCGCTTTATGTTTTCGTTGACTGCTTTAACCAACTTGACCCGTTTGCGAATATCCAATCGCGCCTCCTGCCGCTGTGGCTGCCTTACTATGATGAGAACTCTTACCGCTTCGCACAGAAAATGGTGAAACTTGTCCATCCAGACACTCGCTTTCTCTTCACGATGCACCCATCATACAGCGACCCCTTTGATCTCGTGCCGCTTGATAAATGGACGGAACTTTTCACTCTGGAGCAGCCGCCATTGCTTTTCGGCGTCAACCCGAGCCGCTTCCCTTATGATATAAGTTGGGTCTATCGCTTCGGCACAGAGATTAAAAACTGGTCAAAGGTTCACAGCGATCCCGTCCGCTCACGCATCAGTGTTGACGAAATGGTCGCAGTTGCAAAAAAGATCGGAATACAGATCAGTGATCGGTAAAACCGACTATTTACCATTGAATAAAAGAAGGTGCTCAAAATGAAAGATTTATCCCGCAGGTTGCGCATAGGGGTGATGGGAGCAGGAGTGATAACGACGGAGGGATACGCACTGGCGGAGGAGATCGGTCGGCGCATCGCGGAGGCGGGGGCGATCCTGATTTGTGGCGGGCTGGGCGGCGTTATGGAGGCGGCGGCAAAAGGCGCGAAATCAGGCGGCGGCATCGTGATTGGTATACTGCCGACCGCAGATGAAAATGACGCCAATCCATACATAGACATACCAATCGTTACCGGCATCGGACACGCACGCAACCTGATAAACATCTATACCTCGCACGCCATAATTGCAGTTCACGGCGAATACGGCACTCTTTCGGAGATTGCCCTCGCTCTCAAATGCCGCAAACCTGTCATCGCACTTAATACCTGGCGGCTGGATATGATCGGATGCAGCGACAAAAACTTCGTTGTTGCATCCTCGCCCGCCGATGCTGTTCAGAAGGCAATAAACATGGT
>JBFMBQ010000521.1:3650-9828 GCA_040755115.1 bacterium | reverse complement strand
ATTCGGAAGTAGGATAACTTATGCGGCGGGACATCAAGCAATTCCATAAGAAAGAAATCGTTACTCACTCTCCTGAAATCTTTGATGAAGTGAAATTCGCCGCCGACGAACTCAAATCCGGCAAGCCCGCAATCATCAACCTCACGCAGTTGACCGCTGACGAACGCGTGTGGGCTGTGCATTTCCTCAACGGCGTAATCTACGCGCTTGACGGCACCACAAGAGAGATCGGAAACTGGGTTTTCGTTTTCTCCCCCGGCGGCGTAATCGTAACGATGGAAGATGAAGAATGAACTATTTGAACAAGATATACAGGATGGGTGTAATGCCTGAAAAGGTTACCATGCATTATAAATCCATGTTTTTGTGTCTCGTTGAACGGTTGCGCGGCTGGAATCGTCTACCGGTTATGGTTGAACGGTAAAAAATTACGCAACCGAAAGACGAATCCCGATTCGAGCAGCGCAACCGCAACCGAATAACAAAAAGACATAAACATTCGTGTCTCTATAGCATATTCTGAAGCCCTGCATTTAAATTTGCACAAGTTCAGATGTTAATTTAATATGGAACTCGTCCGAGACGAAAAGGAACAGATATTTAAGGGAAAGAAAGCCCCCTTCTATCTTCTTCATGGGCAGACGGAGTTCCTGCAAAACGAATTCGCCGAAAGAATCGCAAACTTTCTTCTTGGCGATGAAGACAGGGACTCCACGCTTGTGAAATGTGATTGCGAAGGCATCAATGATGTTGAACCAGTCCTTGAATCGCTCGCACAGCCGTCACTTTTTTCGCCACTGCGGGTCGTGGTGGTGAAGAATGCACAGAATATGAAGGTGGAATCACGCGAAACGCCTCCTTCAAAGACGAAGATTAAAGGAAAAAAAACCGAACACCCGCTTCAAGAACAATTCAAGCGGCTCGCCCGCTCTCCCCTGCCGGGAATTCACGCAATATTTATCGCCGACAGCGAATTGAAAGAAAAAACATCAAGCACATCCCTCCTTGAATGTGCCTACGCGGAAATCAACCGCAACGGTTACATCGTCCGCTTCCCGCGAATCTATGAGAAAGAAACTGTGAACTGGATTATCAGTCGTGCGCGCACACAAAACCTGAGACTCTCGCGTGAACAGGCTGAACTGCTCCTCGTGCGAAGCGGTAAAGACCTGCGCCACCTCGCAAATGAAATAAACAAACTCGCACTGTTCGCCGAACAAAAAAAGTCTTTAGACGATACCGATATTTTTCAACTCGCTATAAACTCCGAAGCAGATCAGCACTACGATCTTGTGGATACGCTGTTCGCAGGAAAAAAGAGCGAGGTTGCCAGCCTGCTGGAACAATTGCGAAAAAGCAATATACACCCGCTTCAGATCATCGCATCCATCGCCTCACAATTGCGCCTCACCTGGCAGGCGCGTTACCTATTGAAAAAGGGCTATTTCAAAGACCTGCCCGATTCGTTCAGGGGGGGGACTTATGATTATGTTCTTTCACAGATACGGCAAATATCTAAAAGTGAACTGGAGCAATTGTCAGAAGAACCAAGACAAGCCATAACGGCAAAAATCCCCTTTGTTATTCATAAATACTTCACCAATGCCCGCAGGCTGTCCCCGCGCATCCTTGAACGCTGGCTCCTCTACTGCGAGCGCACCGACCGCTCCCTCAAAGGCATCTCAAGAGATGCGACCTCCGATGACATCGTCCTTGACAAACTCATCGCAGCCATGATGAGGGAAATTAAAAACTGAATTACTCAATTGTGACTAAATGACAAATGACAAAATCCAAATGTCAAATCAATGTCAAAGTTCAAATATAAAGTTTTTATCCACTAATTCCACTAATTCCTGCTTACTACATGCGGACATGTTTTCACGAATTAATTCGTGTTAATTCGTGTAATTAGTGGATCACATTTCTTGGTTTTCACATTCCTCCCGCGCCAGAAGCGCAGCGCCAAGCGCACCGACAATCTGCGGCTCGCTCGGGATGTTTAGTTTACAACCTAACTTTTTGCTGATCGCATCAACCACTCCCTGATTTTTCGCCACGCCGCCTGTCATCGTAATCTCGCCGTCGCCGCCGATGTGCCGAACCATTCCCACTATGCGTTGCGATATTGCCTCGTGAAGTCCGCTTATGATGTCTTCCTTCGCCTTGCCCTGCGCGATAAGTGAAACAACCTCGGATTCAGCAAACACTGTGCACATACTGGTTATTGGAACGGGAGCAGCGGATTTTAACGAAAGTTCGCCCATCTCATCCAACTCCACCTCAAGCGCGCGCCCCATAACCTCAAGAAACCTGCCAGTGCCTGCGGCACACTTGTCGTTCATTGAAAAATCTATCACTTTCCCAGATTCATCAAGCCGAATTACCTTGCTGTCCTGCCCGCCAATATCAATTATGGTGCGTGTAGCGGAAAAAAAATGCCTCGCCCCGCGTGCGTGGCATGAAATCTCCGTGATCTTCTTATCCGCAAACGGCACGCTTATGCGCCCGTAGCCTGTTACCACTGTGCAGAGAATATCTTCACGCCGAAGCCCCGATGCTTCCAGTGCTGTTGCCACTGACAATTCTGCCGCCTTGCGGCTGTTTGCCCCTGTCGGAAATATGTTATACGCACGCACCGTCCCCGCCTCATCTATGATCACCGTCTCAGCAGTAAGTGAACCTACATCAATGCCTGCGAAAAATCTGTCCATCTTGTTAATCTTTTTTATCCTGTCAATTTCAAAATTACTTTTCAATCATCTCCATAAAACCCTCAAGCCGTGTCAATACCTGCCCCTCCGAATAGTTGCGTTCATCCACGCAGTCAACATCAAGGTTCATCACAGGCACTCCCACCTCCTGAAGGGCATTGCGAAACAGTGTCCGCGCGCCGCAACTCTGCCGACATCCCCAGTGCGACGGGTTGATCGCCCCAACCACCTTGTATTCAACCGCAAGATGCTTCATCGTATCAAGTCTGCGCTGTATCGGTCCGTTAAACGGATGCGTCATCATCCGCTCCGCAAGGCTCTCAAGCGGTCTGTCTTCATCCATATCTTCCCAGTGAATATGGTTCAACTCGTCAACTACCACATTTGCTCCGTAATTTTCCTCCAGATGCTCAATCAAGCGTGTCTTGAACTGTATCCTGTTCTGTATCCACAGCAGGCGGTATTTTTCCTTTGACATCCCGCCCGCGCCGGTCTCAAGTCTGCTTTTAAGTTCATCATAGAAAAGCCGCGCAACTTCCACACCTTCTTCAGTTCCCAGCAGTAATGCAAAAATGATGGCAAAATTTTTCAAGTCTCTGCCTGTTACGGGCGATGGAATGTTTTTTGCGATCCCAAATATATCAACGAGATGACCGCGTGCATCGTTAGAAAGATGGACTATATGCCGCAAGCGGTCGTAATCCATAACCTTGCCCGTCATTTCGGTTATGTATTCAATCATCTCTTCAAACTGATGCGTAAGATACCTGACGGATTCTCCGGAAAAGTTATGTGGTATATTAAGAACAAAAACCTTTTTGCCGTATAATCTGCCGAGTTCATTAACAGTCTGTAAACCGCCGTCGCACGGTATAGTGGCGCCGATCAGCAAATCCGGAGCGGGAATCAGGTTTTCCATCGCCGCACCCAGAGTGCACCGGTGATAAGAACAGCCGTCTGTTGAGTAACCTGCCTGCTCTGCGCGTTGAAGAAACCCCGGCGCAACGCCGGTGCTTGCGACCATCCCCCCAACAAATTCAATAAAAAAACCAGCCACATCCATTGACAGCAGCAACTCAAAGGGGACGAAAACATTCGTCCACGCCACAGAGTAACGGGGATTGAACATCCTCTGCCCGAGCCTGCCTGTCTCATAAGCAAGCAGCCTGCGCCCTGTCTTTCTCTCGGCTATTTTCTTCGCCAGCCCTTCAGTTAATCCGTCAAAATATTCTTTTAACATTCTTTTTTTCTTTGCGTTCTTTGCGCACTTTGCGCGAAAACTTTGCCCTACAAATCCATCCCTGCGCCCCGCTGCCTTCTGTTTTTCCCTTTCTACTCTCTACTTTCTACTTTCTACTAAATTTCAAATATTTTGGTTAGGTTTTATCAATCATTTCTATAAACGCTTCTATCCGTGTTTTCAACTGTCCGATGCTCCCACTCGTATATTCACCTTCAATAAACAGCGAAGGAATTCCTTTTCCCTTCAGGAACTGTTTGAGTCCAGGCACATTGTAGAGTGTGTTGTCGCAGAATTTCAGAGAGTGGTAAACTACGCCGTCCGCGTATGACCGCGACACGAGGTCGTAAATCGCCTGAAAATATTCCTCCGAACAGAGCATGCGCGGGCAGGGAGATTTGTTCAGGTAAGCACGGCTCAAACGCTCTATCGGCGCACCATCCGATGGCACATTGAGACGAAACAAACGCGAACCACTGCACAAATCATCGGCAGCAACCATCGCCCCGCAAGATTCTATCAATTCAAATATCTGCGGATGGTGGATCAGACCGCCGGCTATCATAACCTTTGGCTTTTCGTCTTTAGTGGAAATTTCTGCCGCTTCTTTGATTTCACTCAGAAACCTCTCGGTTTTATCTATAAAAGCACCAACAGGCATCTCGCAAAAGGCATTGCATATTTTTAACCAATCGGTGGCAGAAAGTGCGCCCGGATGCACCATTCGCCACTCTGCGATTTCGTTCAATAAATTACGCGCCCGCTGACGACGGACGATGGCATATTCAAGGGCATCGCTGCCGATCCGCACCTGAAAATGATCTTTCAGTTGTTGCATTAAGCGGCTAAACTCCAGTTCAAGGTGTTTTTCATCAGACCGCAAACGACGCTTGGGAAGGTCAATGAAAACAAGAAAAAGTGATGGAAACATGCTCTGCATAACATCGTGAAAACGCCTCATCGCATCGCAGGAATTTACGAACACTAGCCCCTGAAAACCGCTCTCGTCATTCTCAAGAAACCAATCAAGACAGCCCTTCACATAAGGACATAAATTTGGATGCATAAAGGTGTCAGCCTTCTTGATCGGATTGTCCATTCCTTTGATACGGACGGGATTAATCGCCGCCGCATCTACGATCTCCAATGGTGTGTAGGTGCAGAACCAGCCGATTCGTGGCGATGATGAGGTCAAAAGATTTTCTCCGTTCACTCTTAATTCAGCAATCGCATTAATAGTATAAAGTATGCGAGATAAGGTTACTATGAATTTTTTTTAAAACTGCAACTGTAAATAATAAACAAAAGAAAAAAAAGAAAAACGATTGCATTTTTATTTAAACAACAAATTCGGCGCTTTGAATTATTAAAAGTTCTGATATAATTTCCACACCTTTTTCACTGAGAAGGAGTTTTATTTGTGTCAGTTGAAATTACGGAACGACAGAGAAGAATCCTGAATTTTATCCAATCCGAGATCAACACAAAAGGTTATCCGCCATCGGTGCGTGAGATCGGTAAAGCGGCAGAACTCCGCTCCACTGCCGCAGTGTTAAATCAATTGCGTATTATGGAAAAGAAAAAACTTATCCGCAGAGACCCCTCCAAACCCCGCGCAATTGATCTGATCACCAACAACGGCGGAAAACATGGCAGAGAACACTTGCTGCCCTACCCCGTATACAAGAACACGGAAATAACATACAAGAACATCATGCATTCAAACGAAGAACGCCCGAAGACCGAACAGGTTTGTCTCAAAGGAACAATCCTGTGCCGCATGGAAGATCATAAACACCAGCGATACGGAATACGCTTCGGTGATTACATTCTTCTATCCACTGAAAACATTCTGAAACATGGCGATCACATTCTCTACAAAAAAAATGGCAATTCTTCATCTTATGGTATTGTGGAAAAATATGACCAGGAAAAAAACAAAGTAATTTTACGCACAAAATCAAAAAACGGTAAGACCAGCGCGGTTCCGGAAAATAAAATAATAGGTAAAATTTCTTCAATTATAAGAAATCTTTAACCGCAGTGTGAGACGAATAGATGTTAGATGTAAAACGAATTATCATCTCACATCTTACTTCTCACATCTTACTTCTTTAAACGCATGTGGCACACGATGTGGCTGAACACGAAGAACACGATTTGCCGCCGCTTCCACCGCTGCTGACACCACCGCCTGACACCCTGCCCTTCCGCGGCAGATATA
>JBFMBQ010000521.1:0-3640 GCA_040755115.1 bacterium | reverse complement strand
TTCACGCCGCTTCTATCATCATTTATCCCGCACATTATTTCAAATGATGAACCACATTCACCGCATATATAATCATAGCAAGGCATTCTTACCTCACCCCAGTTCTCGCGAAAGTGTTTTTCCAGCCCCTGTAAAATTCATCAAGTGATTTCGGCAATTCATTTTTATCTTAATCTAAACCTTCGTTATCCTTAATGACATCATATTTTCCCGTTTCAGCATCTCTTTTTTATGTTTTCTGAATTTTATGGTTTTTTTCAACATCTCAAAATTACCTCTGAATATTGTTGACTTTATACAATCTTTTTCCTGCATGACCGTGTTATAAGCATGTTTTGCCGTGTTTTTACGGCATTTTTCTCTTTGTCTTCTACATATTTAAAAATCTTGCCCAAAAGTTCACCTGCAAGATGATCCGCCTTCGCTTTCCCAACTATTTCCCCTTTATGGAAAATCAATCCGCCCCCCCTGCCCAACGCTATGCCAAAATCCGCTTCCTTAGCCTCTCCAGGTCCATTGACGACACATCCCATTACCGCGACCTTTATGGGAACATTCACCGCCTTTATCCTTTCTTCAATCTCCTTCACAACTTTAAATAAATCAACCCCGCATCGCCCGCATGTCGGACAGGCTATCACAATCGGTCCACGCTGCCTTATACCAAGCGACCCCAATATCTCCCAGCCAACCTTGACCTCTTCCACCGGATCCGCGGCAAGGCTCACTCTCAAGGTGTCGCCAATCCCTTCCGCAAGCAGAATCCCAAGCCCAACAGATGACCTCACGCTCCCCGAACGAAGCCCGCCCGCCTCCGTTACCCCTATATGCAGCGGGTAATCAAGTTTCTGCGAAACCTTACGGTATGCCTCAATTGTTGTCAGCACATCAGATGCCTTTAAGGATAATTTCAAACTTTCAAAACCGCACCGCTCGGCAATCCGCACAACACGCATGGCACTCTCAACCAGTGCACCCGCCGTCGGATGCTTATATTTTTTCAATAAATTGCGATCAAGTGAACCAGCATTAACGCCAATCCGCACCGCTGTTTTAGATTTCTCCGCTTCCCTGAATATCTCTTTTAATTCCTTTTCCGCACTTATGTTCCCGGGATTAATCCGAAGCCCATCAACGCCCGCTTCCATCACCTTAAAAGCGAGTTTCTTACTGAAATGAATATCTGCTATGAGCGGGATATTTATATGTGAGCGTATCTCTGGCAAAACCGCCGCACTCCCCTCATCGGGCACTGCAACACGGACTATCTCGCAGCCTTCAGCCGTCAGCGCGAGAATCTGCGCCACCGTCGCTTCCACATCGGTGGTCTGCGTCTTCGTCATTGACTGAACTGAAACAGGAGCACGACCGCCGATTGCAACATTCCCCACAAAAATTTTTCTCGTTTTTCTTCTCTTGATTTTCATTTAATCTTTTTGACAGAGTTCACTTGATTCTTATTTGTGCCTGATGTAATATAAAAATCAATTTGCAGATGCAATTTCTGAATCAGCGCATTCTTCAGAATCATTCTAACAAACTTTCCTGCGGAGGTAAAATCATGCCATCTATGCAAATAATAATACGCTATGCAGTCGTAATTTTTACCACTTTTATTTTAATAACATCCACAGGATTTACACTTGAAAAAAGCAAGACTCCGCCGGTCTCACCCGCCTGGGTCTTTGATCACTGGGTCTGGGAAGACGATGTGAACACGGAGCAGGCACTGTGGCAACTGATTGACGGCTACCTCGCACACGGCATCCCCGTCGGCGCGGTGATTATAGACAGCCCTTGGGCTACAGAATACAATAATTTTATTTTTAACAAAGAACTCTATCCCGATCCCGAAGGGATGATCAACCGCCTCCACGAAAAAGGCATCAAGGCTATACTGTGGATGACATCAATGATAAACATAGAAAGTAAGACAGGGGAAGGCGAACCCACAACCAACGAGACCTTCCAGGAAGGCTTGCAGAAAGGCTTTTTTGCCAACGACGGCGAAACCTACAAATGGTGGAAAGGCAGGGGCGCATTCGTTGATTACACGAATCCCGCGGCGGTTCAGTGGTGGCACGGGATGATGAACAGGGTGCTTGACCTCGGCTTTGACGGCTGGAAAGTTGACGGCACTGATGCCCATTTTCCAGCCCAGGGAAAAGGTTACGGCGGCACAATCTCAACCCAGCAATACCGCGAAATGTATTATATGGATACCTACGAATACACGGTCAGCAAAAACCCATCTGCCATCACTTTGCCCCGCTCCGTTGATATACTGTTCGCGCTTCCCAAAGGATTTTCCCCGGTTTCTCATACCCCAGCCTCCTGGGTCGGCGATGAAAGACACAACTGGGAGCCCGAGGGTTTTCCGGAGGCGATACGAGATGTGCTTGATGCGGGGAAACTTGGGTATGCGGTGGTCGGCTCTGATATTGGTGGTTACCACGGCGACGATCCGATCACGAAGCGGCTGCTGTTGCGCTGGGCGCAGTTCGGCGCATTCTGCCCGCTGATGGAAAACGGCGGGCACGGCGCACACCAGCCCTGGCTGCACGATGAGGAAACGGTGCGCATCTACCGCAAATTCGTGAAACTTCACCTTGAACTCAAACCCTATCTTTATTCAATGATGATGAAAGCACACAATAAGCGCATCCCGATTGTTCGCCCATATAATAAAGGGCAATTTCAATATATGTTCGGTGATGCGCTTTTCGTTGCACCTTTCTATGAAGATAAAGATGAACGGGAAGTGCTACTGCCAGACGGCGTCTGGATTGATTACTGGGATAATAAAAAGAACTATGAAGGGGGAACTAAATTCATTTACAATGCCTCTCTTGACCGCTACCCGGTTTTCATACGCAAGGGCGCTGTTATTCCTTTATATATTGCCGATGAGGAAACAGGGCACGGCGCAGCATTCCTTAAAGACAAGGTTACCATAGACATATATCCAGCAGACGGCGGGAACGAATTCACATTATATGAAGAAGGAAAAGACAGTATTGATATAAAGGTCAACCAGAACGAGGGAAAGATTGATATTTCAATCGCACCCGCAAACCGTGATTCCGTGATCAGAATTCTTTCACCTCAATCGCCAAAAGAAATTCTTGTGAATGGCAAAAAATTAGAGGCAGTTCAAAAATACGAAGACATCAAAGAACCAGGGACTGCTTATTACGATGAAAAAGATTCGCGCCTGTGGATACGTTTATTACCAGATAACATTATTGAGGTTGAGATCAAATTTTGATATAATTATTGTCAAATGGGTGAGACGAAAGTCATAATTCGTGTTTCCCTACTTAGAGGGGAACATAAAAAACCTTCAGAACCGATAGAATGCATAGTAGATACTGGTGCAACTGTTAGTACCTTGCCGAGAAAAACTCTTGAAAAGGCTGGCATATTACCTTTGGGCAAAGTCCCCGTTCGGTTAGCAGATGGGAGAATTGTAGAGAAAGAATACAGCGAGGCGCAAATTGAATTGGATGGCATATCCGTTCCTGGAATAGTTCTGTTCGGCAACGAGAACGAGCCGTCTCTCCTTGGTGTTACAGTGCTTGAGATGGCAAGATTTGTTGTTGACCCGATTGAGAATAAAATTGTTAAAAAAGAATATTAT
>JBFMBQ010000520.1:0-3874 GCA_040755115.1 bacterium | reverse complement strand
GCCTTTGCTGTCCCTGCGAGGTGTGTGAGAAGATAGGCGCAGCCGAAATCGGTTGATACGCCTATGCGGCTGAATACCGCCCCGAATCGTGCTGCCTCCGATGCAATCCTTATATCGCAGCCTAATGCGAGGCTCAAGCCCATCCCGACTGCTGCGCCGTTTACCATTGCAATCACGGGCTTATCCATCGTCCTTAACTTGTGAATTATAATCGCACCTGCTTTAACGAGTTCTCTTTTTCTTTCAGCAATGGGTTTCTGCGCTCTTTCGGGCATTGTTTTCACATCGCCTCCGGAGCAGAAGGCAACGCCTGCGCCTGTTATTATCAGCACCCTGATTTCAGGGTCGTCTTCAGCCGCTTGCACTAATTCTATAAGCCGCACACGCTCATCAAGCCCCATCGCATTCCTGACCTCGGGGCGGTTGAGCGTGATTGTCGCTATCCTGTTTTCTTTCTTGAACAGCAGATTGTCCTGTCCCATATCCATCACATCCTTTTTTTAATTAAATTTAATAGTTTACAGATTTTTAAAATTTATGATATTATAGCACTTGGCAGCATTGTAAAGTTTGAAAACGGATTATATTAATGCATCCTGTGTTTGTAAAACCCCGCAAGAATCCATATCAATCCATGTAATTTTTACGATAGACAATGAACTTTGAACTGTCAGAAGAACTGAAAATACTCAGGGAAACGACAAGGAAATTCGTTCAGAAGGAACTTGTCCCGCTGACGCATGAGATAGACGAAACCGGCAGGATTCCCGATAAAGCGCTGGCGAGGATGAAGGAACTGGGGTATTTTGGAATTACTGTCCCTGAAGAATACGGCGGGATGGGTTTGAGCGTGATGGGGCATCTGGTCATACAGGAAGAACTTGCCAGAGGCGCGCACGGCTGCTTTAATGCGATGATCAGCGGCAACAACGGCATCGGCGCGCTGGGCATACTCTTTGATGGAACGGAAGAACAGAAGAAAAAATACCTGCCTGCCCTCGCAAGAGGCGAAAAGGTTGCCGCCTTCGCACTGACCGAACCCGGCGCAGGCTCCGATGCCGCCGCTATTGAAACCACTGCCGTCCGCGACGGCGATAACTTCGTCATTAACGGCATAAAGCATTTCATCACCCGCGGCGACATTGCCGATGTGTTCACAGTCCTTGCACTCACAGACCGAAATCTGCGCTCAAAAGGCGGCATCACCGCTTTCATCGTTGAAAAGGGGACTCCCGGTTTCTCGCTCGGATGCATCCATAAATCTATGGGTTCGGATGTGGTGAAGCAGTGCGAACTCATCTTTGAGGACTGCGTTGTCCCAGTCTCAAATGTGATTGGCGAGGTGGGGCAGGGCTTCAAAACCGCCATGCGGGTGCTTGACGAAGGGAGGCTGAGTTACGGAGCCAGGTCGCTCGGGACGGCTGAATATCTCCTTGAACTTTCAATAAACCATTCCCGTCAGCGTGTGCAGTTTGGAAAGCCGATCGGTAAAAATCAAGCAATTCAGTGGATGCTTGTTGACATGGCGACCGAAATCCACGCCCTGCGCTCAATGCTTTATCAGACCGCGTGGAAAAAGGAACAGGGGGCTAAAGTAACCAAAGAATGTTCAATGGTGAAGTTGTTTGCCACGGAGATGGTAGGGCGGGTCGCTGACAGGGCGCTTCAGATACATGGCGGATCGGGTTATATGTCCGAATTCCCGATTGAGCGGATTTACCGCGATGTGAGGGTCTGGCGGATAGTGGAGGGAACTTCCGAGATTCAGCGGGTAATCATCGCAAGAGAACTTTTAAAAGATTAACTTAAATGGTAATAAAGTGTGAGAAAAGACAGTGATTCTAATGACGAGTAAAACCGACAAAAAAGTCCATACGGTGATGGGCGGAATTGAAAAACTTGACCTCGTGCTGCCGGTGGTGACGGAGTGAGCGGGAAGCGCAACAATCCTGGGGGAGAACTGGTTGTTTACCGGACGGAGGACGGCCGGAACCGCATTCTCGTGAGACTTGAAGACGAGACTGTCTGGTTGACGCAGGCGATGATGGCGGAACTGTTCCAGACCTCACCACAAAACATAACCATTCACATTAAGGAGATTTACGAAGACGGTGAACTCGCCGAAGAGGCAACTTGTAAGGATTACTTACAAGTTCGAGTCGAGGGGCAGCGCAGTGTTCAGCGCCGCTTAAGGCACTACAACCTTGATATGATCCTTGCCGTCGGGTATCGGGTGAGGTCCCCGCGCGGCACGCAGTTCCGCCAATGGGCTACTGAACATCTGCGCGAATATCTCGTTAAGGGTTTTGTTCTGGACGACGAGCGGCTCAAAGGACGAGACGGCATTGCGGATTACTTTGATGAACTGCTTGCCCGCATCCGTGAGATACGCGCCAGCGAGGCACGCGTTTACCAGCGCATCAGGGAAATATTCGCGCTCGCCGTTGATTACAGGGAAGCGGAAAAGGAAACAATGGCCTTTTTCGCCGCCATGCAGAACAAGATGCACTACGCGGCGACCGGCATGACGGCGGCGGAGATTATCCGAAAACGCGCCGATTCCGCGAAACCCAACATGGGGCTGACATCTTGGAGCGGCGGATAAACGCTATCTTGACGATCTGCGGGCAGCGGCGTGTGCCCTGGAGACAAAACGAAAAAACCCGCTGTCCGAAAAGCCGAAAAAACAAGAAAAAGCAAGAAAAAGTGATACTGACTATGAATAAAGGAGATAACGATATGGCAAAATCACCGGAAGAAGAAGGAATGGTATATCACGGCAGGATAAATGTGCCATACACCTGGTATGTGGGCGAATGCGGCAGCAGATTTTTCACCGAGATAAGAGACAACAAGCGGATAATGGGCACAAAATGCCCGACCTGCAATGTTGTTTATGTGCCGCCGAGACTGCGGTGCGGGAAATGCTTCACCGCAGCAGAAAAATGGGTTGAACTCGGCGCCACCGGCACGCTCCAAACTTTCACAATCGTCCATTACACCGAATCCGTGATACACAAAATGGAAGCCCCATTCGCCTTCGGGCTGATAAAGTTAGACGGCGCCGACACAGGGCTTCTGCATCTGTTGGGAGAAGTTGAACTTAAAAACATTAAAA
Source organism: bacterium (assembly GCA_040755115.1). GTDB lineage: Bacteria > UBP15 > UBA6099 > UBA6099 > JBFMBQ01 > JBFMBQ01. The sequence continues at coordinate 756 of JBFMBQ010000520.1, read as the reverse complement.
CCGGCATGCGTGTTGAGGCGGTTTTTGCGGAGGAAAGGAAAGGGAATATTCTGGATATTAAGTATTTCAAGCCGGTATGAATCTACCAATAAAAGCAATGAAAACATACATAAAAAGTTTGCGTTCCTTGTGTTACCTTCGCAACATTTGCGTGAAACTAATATTTCGTTCACGCAAAGAGCGCAAAGACTTACGCAAAGGCAATCACATTAATAAAAAACCAAAGATCAAAAACTGGACAAAATATATGAGGGGTTTAGGAAAAGAGATATGGACGAGAATTGATGTGGATGAATTCATAAAAGAAGAAAGAAAATCATGGGAAAGGGAATTACCGGATTGAATTATTAATTACAATGAAATAGTTGTAGGGTGCGGTCTCCGAACCGCGCTGAAACTGAAAAGCGGGGTGATAATATGGAAAAACTTGCAATCGTCGGTGTCGGTCAGACCAGACACGAGCGTATGAAAAAAAATGAAACCGTCGCCGATATTGTTTACGAGGCTGTAACAAGTGCGCTTGAAGATGCCGAAATGACGATAAGCCAGATTGACAATGTGGTTACGGTGTCCAATGATTTCTGGGACGGCAGGACAATATCAAGCATGGCAGTGATGGATGCCTCAGGTGCGTATGGCAAGAATGTGTCAACGGTTGAAGGCGACGGCGCATTCGGTGCAGTTTACGGCTGCATGCGCATCTGGTCAGGCTCGTTCGGCACAACTCTTGTCGTGGCGCACACGAAGGGTTCGGAA
>JBFMBQ010000519.1:0-9720 GCA_040755115.1 bacterium | reverse complement strand
AACATAAAGCCTGCCGTTGCCTGATAGACCTCATTAGGTGTGCCAGGATGCAATTTCAGTGAGAGATTAGGCTGTGAATAATTTGAAAGGGCAAAAGCGCGCAGGATTATGTATGTCATTTCATTTGTGAGATCATCGCCGTTTTCATCCATGCCGCCGACTATGATGTTTTGTGAAATCGCCCAGTTGCGGTCGCCGACACAGAAGAAGGCGAGGAAGTGGCGCAGGAGTTGGGCAGCGAGGTCGTGGTCAAGTTCGTGCATATCAAGGAAGGGTTGAAGAACGCGGTCAAGATTGCCCACCGAGAAGGCAAAGGGGTTCGGGAGTTGCTCAAGGTTCATCACCTGCCATAGTATGATGTAAGACTGAATCGCTTCATAGAGGCTGCGTGCGCCGAGACGCGGGACTCTGCGGCAGGTGGCGGCGATCAATTCAAGTTCTGCGCGGCGCACATCGTCCGTCTCGCCGGCAGCCATCTTTTCGGCTGATTCTGCGTATCGTTCGGCAAGGATTACGGCTGTGCGGAGCGATTTTGACATCGCATCAAAATAGTCTGCTTTATCGGGAAGTTGTTTTTTGCGTGCTTCTATTTCACTTATCAGCGCATCTATTCCGAGTTTGAGCGCATCGCGGAAATCCGGGATTGTGTGCCCTGTTACGCGCTCAACGAAGTAAACAACTTCGCGTGTCTCAAGTCCGCTGTCCTTGTATATTCGGGATAATGATTTTGTGTATAAATGCTCTGACCAGAATTTGCGAACTGTGTCAATGCGTTCGGCATTAAATTCTTCGTTCGGCGTTATGTCGTTATAGACAGCGTTTTCATCGCAGTAGCCCTCAAAAGATTCCACTCTGAATGCCGGGTTGATCAGGGCATAACTGCACGCGAAGGCGTCTGCCTCGGTGCCGGCGAAGATTTCGCCGTTGCGGATTTTGATGGGGATTTCCTTGACGACCGCTTCAAGGAGCGCTGCCTGACGGGCGGCTGGGGTCAGTGCACTGTCCAGTTGCTTCAATGTGTTCATCATGATCTCTTTTGCGATGAACCAGCCGTCAAGCCTTTGTGTTTGTTTGTTCTGTGCGTGTATAAGGTCTATGTATTTATTAAGCCGTTCGGGGTTTAAGACTTTGTCAAAATTCATTTAAGCCCCCAAAATTAACATAGATGGTTTCACGCAGAGGGCGCAAAGAACGCAAAGACAATAGAATTATAAATAATCATGTCGGTTCAATTATTTTTGAATACTTTATTTTTATATCGTCGTATTTCATAACGCCGATGCCGACGGCGGCGACAATCGCTGCACCGCGGACTGCGTTTTCTGTTTCGGCTATTTTAAGCGGCATATTGAAAATTTCCGCCGTGATCCTGCACCACAATTCACTGCTCGCCAGCCCGTTGCCGGCGCCGACGATTGACTGGCTGTCAACACCTTTCATTAAAGTATAAGCATCGTGAAGTTCTTTAACAACGCCTTCCATCACAGCGCGTGCCCTGTGAGCGAGCGTGAAATTGTTTTCACCGATGCCTGTGAAGTCGCCGCGAAGTGAGGGGTTGCGTCTCGTGCCTCTGAGCGTTGGCGTGAACTGCAAGCCGTCGCAGCCGGGCGGGATTTTTTCTGCGAGGCGGTCAAGCAACTTGAATATATTCTCGCTCGGGGGACGCATACGGCAAACTGTCGTGGTATCGTCAAGGAGTATGTTGCGCAGCCATGTGTAGCATTTGCCTCCTGTCAACCCGGCATAGACGAGCGCAAAATTTCCGCCGATGAAACTCCTCGTATCTATTCCGTCAATTTTGATATAGTGCGGGACGACAGCGCAGACCTGGCTGCTCGTGCCGATATTGATGCAGAGCGGAGAACCCGGCGCATAAGCCCCGCTGCCTATAATCGCCATAAGATTATCGCCACCGCCTGTAACTACCGGCGTGCCTTCTTTAAGCCCTGTTCGGTGTGCAGCACTGGAACAAATGTTGCCGGCGATGTGGGTTGTTTCAACAACATCAGGAAAAATTTTTAGCGGCAGTCTGAGTTTTTGAATTATTTCCTCGTGCCACTTTCCGAGGCGTGTGTTGAAAACGCCGGTGGCGAAGGCGTTTGTGGGGTCGGTTGCATAATCGCCGCCGCCGATCAACCTGCGCCTGATGAAATCAGTTGGGGGTAAAACATGTTCAATGCGCGCGAACAGTTCGGGATTGTTTTCCATCAAATAAAACAGAGTTGCGCCCATGAATCCGCTTGACATCATATCTATTCCAAGATCACCCTGCCCTTCAGTTCCCATCAGTTCGAGCATTCTATCAATTGTGGTTCTGCCGCCGTATCTTGCGAGCGGCTGGTTGCAGGTTTCGTCCTGCCAGTTGATGATGTCGGTGAGGATGTTGTCGTTTTTGTCGTAGATTACGGTGCCGTGCATCTGACCTGAGAGTCCGATGGCAAGTATGTTTTTGGCATCTTTGCATTTTGCAATGGTTTCGGAGACAGCATCAAGCGCAGCGTTCCAGATTTCATCGGGTGATTGGAATGCACCGCTTTGGTAAGAACGGTTTGAGATGTGAAGGAGATCGCCAGTGTTTACACCAAAAATCCCCGTCTTTACGCTTTGCGTGCCGATGTCTATTCCTAAGATGATTGCCATATTAAATCTTTATCCACGAATTTCACTAATTTACACGAATAATACAGATTGAATTTTATTGTATTTTCCTTATCACGCCAATCACTTTTCCTGCAATTTCAACGCTGTCAAGGATGATGGGGGTGTATTTTTTATTTGCGGGGATGAGGCAGACCTTGTTTCGCTTGCGGTGGAATTTTTTTACTGTGGCTTCGTCGTCAAGGAGTGCCACGACGATGTCACCCTTTTCGGCGGTTTTCTGGGGGCGGACGATGACGATGTCGCCGTCGTAGATGCCTGCGTCGGTCATACTGTCGCCGCGCACGCGCAGGGCGAAGATGCGCCCGTCGCTGGGGAAGAGCCTCTCAAGCGTGAGGCGGTCTTCTATGTTTTCCACTGCCAGCACAGGCAGCCCCGCTGCGATCCGACCGACAAGCGGTATGCCCTTTTCCCTTCCTTCCGTCCAGCGCGGTCTTCTGAGCACCTCTATGCCTCTTGATGTGCGCGGTCGCAGGTTTATGTAGCCCTTTCTCTGGAGCGCAAGAAGGTGTTCTTTCACGCCGTTCGGGGAGACGATGTTGAAGTGAGCGCCGATCCGCCTGATCGTGGGCGGGTAGCCTTCATCCTCTATGTGCTCAAGGATGTAGTTGAAGATTTCTTCCTGCCTGTCTGTCAAAATATCCATTTTCATCACCTCGCATCGGATTATACTATACATAAGTATAGTTTTTCAAGCCTTGCTGAAAAATAATTTAATGCTACTGGAATTTTTTCTGGTTTTCCACAATTGAAAAACATAAGGTTTTTAACAATTTTTTTATTTTTAGGCGCGATTAGGTAATCGCGCCCTACATCTCTGCGGTTAATCTTTCATCACCGAAGGCGATTAATTTATCCACGAAGGACATGAAGAACACTAATCCGCTCCGCTTTTCAAAAGCGGAGATTCTTTGTTTCCTTTTTCCATGTTTGTGAGGAAGCAGCCGATCTTTTTTCTTATTCGGGATTTCCTGCTGAGGAGCGAGGCGAAGGTGATGGAGTATTCTCCATATTTATCTTTTATTCCGTCCACTGCTTTCATCGTCCTTTCCTTTGCCAGAAGATCATCTAAAATAGAAAGTTGCATCCGGCGCGCGCTGATCAGGTTTGACACGCTCACCCCGACGAGTCTGATCTTCGTCCGCGGAAAATTCTCCATCAGCAACTCCATCGCCGTCTCGTGTATCTCCTGCCCTGTGTTCGTGTGGTATGGGAGCGTTTTCGCCCTTGTGAAGGTGATGAAATTCTCCGTTCTCAAAACCAGTGTTATCGTCCTTCCCCTGTAATTGCCCTTCCGCAGCCTTCGTCCTACCTTGTCCGACAGATGGAAAAGAAACCAGCGCAGAGTTTCCACATCATCTGTGTCTGACGGCAGCGTGTAACTGTGTCCGACCGATTTCACAGTTGCGAGACTTTCGGGGTCAACGGGGGTGTCGTCTATGCCGTTCGCCCACTGATGAAGAAGCGCGCCGTAGACGCCGAATTTCCGTTCCAGCCGCTGCGGGCTGCACTTTGCGAGGTGGCCAATAGTGTATATGCCCATACTGTTGAGATGCCTTTTCATCCTGCTGCCGACGCCCACTATCTCCTCCACAGGCAAATCCCATAGTATTTCAGGGAGTTCCTCAGGATAAACCCTCACGAGTCCGTCAGGCTTTTCCCACTCGGCTGCCATCTTGGCGACCAGTTTGCTGGGGGCGATGCCGATGGAGCAGGTCAGCCCGAGTTCATCCATGATGCGCTTTTTTATTTTCATCGCCACCGTTTCAGGCAGCCCGAAGATGTGCACATTCGTGATGTCCAGAAAAGCCTCGTCTATTGAATACACCTCCACCAGGTCGGTAAATTCCCTGTAGATGCCGGCGAGGCGGTAACTGTAATCCACATATTTTTCCTGGTTGCCTTCAACGAGCACCGCGTGGGGGCACATTTTCATCGCCTCGCCGTAGGATACGCCTGCGCGGATACCGTAAGGTCTTGCTTCATAGGAGGCTGCCGTAACGACCGTCCGTGTGCCCGGGCTGCCTCCCACAAGGACGGGCTTGCCCCTCAGGGATGGATTGCCCTTCTGCTCAACCTGAGCGAAAAAGGCGTTCATGTCAACGAGCATAATGACCCTGTTCATGTCTCTACCGCCTTTGTTGCGGTGCGGGAACAAACAACTTAATTGAATGCCGAATATCGAACAAGGAATTCCGAATATTGAAAGAAGACGAACTTCATAATTCTAAATTCAATATTCGTTATTCATTATTCGCTTTAAAAATATTCACAACATGCGGCATGTGACTGTTGACACGATACTACCCTTCCATCTCTCTGCTCTCCAGAACCCAGACCATATCTCTTGTTCTGAAGGAGATTTCGTAAAAAGAGCCTGTATCAACGACGACGGAGAAATAGTAATTCTTATTCTGCCCTTCACGCACAGCCCATCTTGCCGTGATTTCCACGATGCGGTAAACCCGCCCGTTCCAGGAAAAGCGGGTGGGTATTATCCTGCCGTTCCTGAACTTGGTAAGGACAGTGATCTCTTCGCCTACCTTTTCAACTATCACGGGATTATTATACTATACAGATGTATAGTAGTCAATATAAAAAATGTAACATTTTGGCGAAGTGAAGTTGTCCCTATTAGAACATATTTTTGCATAGTTGTAGGGCGGGATATCCGTATCCCGCCGTTCGGCGCGATGTGGAAATCGCGCCCTACAGCGCTTCACATGGCTAAAATGTTACAAAAATTATTTTGCCGCGGGGGAGGAATAGTGATCAAAGATTAATTTTCAGCATTTGGGTTCAAGGCGCAACCTTGAACCAACGAAGGTAATGAGCACCCCCAAACAAGTTTGGGGGTGGCACAAGCACAAGAAAAAAAGACGATAGAAAAAGCAAATTTACAGATTCAATATTTTCAGGTATGATTTTCTGTTAATAAAAATACGAGGAGGGGACATGGGACAATACTTCAGCAGCACGGAAGAGATGTATCGGATTTTCGGCGCGCTCTATGACAGGGTCAAATACGATGAGGAAGTCGGTCCGAAACTTGCCAAGGCGAACCTGATCGTGAGATTCAACTACACTGATCCAGAGGGTTCTGTTACGATCAATGCGAAGGATAAACCTGCGGATGAGAAGGCATTTCTTGATTACAGGTTTGACGATAACGAGCAGACACCTGATGTTACGATGACGCAGACCGCCGATTTCAGCCACCGCTTCTGGCACGGGCGCGAGAACGCCATAATGGCGATAGCCACACGCAAGATCAAGGCGGAAGGGAATGTGGCGGCGGCGCTGGCATTGCTCCCGGCGATCAGACCTGTGTTCCGCCTGTATCCGAAAGTCTTGAAAGATATCGGCAGGGAAGAACTGATTGTAAAATAGAAATATGGAACCACAGATGAACACGGATAGACATAGATCTTTTCTGTGAACTTACGCGAATTTCTTCGCGTTCTTTGATCCTGCTATCAAGGAGGCAACAAATGTCGGCAAGAGGGGAATTTAAAAACCGCCAGGAACTTGTGCGTTTTCTACAGGACAAGGCGACGGATATACGAAAAAAGATTATAAAACTCACTGTCATCGCAGGCGGGGGGCATGTGGGCGGGGCACTGTCTATGACAGACATACTAATAGTGCTCTACAACCATGTGCTGCGCATTGATCCGCAGAACCCGAAATGGGAGGAGCGAGACCGCTTCATCCTCAGCAAAGGGCACGGCGCGCTATGCATCTGTCCTGTTTTGTGCGATGTGGGCTTTTACGAGGAGTGCACACTGGACACCTTCAATCAACTGGACAGTCCGTTCGGGATGCACCCTGATATGAACAAGATACCGGGGATAGAGATGAGCACGGGGTCGCTCGGGCATGGGTTGTCGGTTGCAGTGGGGGCTGCAATCAGCGGCAAGATGGACAGGGCGAAGTGGCGGGTTTATGTGCTGCTTGGCGACGGCGAATGCAACGAGGGCACAGTGTGGGAGGCGGCGATGTGCGCTGCGCATTACAAACTGGGCAACCTTGTCTGCATCGTTGACCGCAACAAGTTGATGATAGACGGTTTCACGGAGAGCGTTATGGGCATTGAGCCGTTTTGCGACAAGTGGGACGCCTTCGGGTGGCAGGTGCGCGAGATGGACGGGCACGACTTCAACCAACTTATTGATGTGTTTGAAAGTTTGCCGCCTGTTGACAGCGAAGTGCCTACTGTGATAATTGCAAACACAGTCAAGGGCAAGGGGGTTTCTTATATGGAGAACGAGCCGAAGTGGCACTACGGCGGTCTGGACAGCGAGATGGAGCAGAAGGCGCTGGAGGATATAGAGAAGATGCGACCGAGGTGAGACTGATAAGGAATTCTTTTGAAACCACAGATTACACAGATGGGCACAGATTGTTATCCACGAATTTCACTAATCTACACGAATTTCTTTGAATTCTTGAAGATACAAGGGGGATTAAAATGACTTCAGGTTTTTCTTATACGGTATATGATGTCAGTGAACTGACGCAGGCGGAAGTTTACGGGCATGTTCTCGTGGAACTTGGATACGAGCATCCTGAAATCGTGCTTCTTACGGCTGATCTTGCGAAATCAACGAAGACGAGCGTGTTTTTCAAGGAATTTCCGGAGCGCTCGTTCAACTTCGGCATCGCCGAGCAGAATATGATGTCCGCCGCAGCCGGCTTCGCTATCACAGGCAAACTGCCTTTTGTGAGCACGATGGCGGTCTTCGCCACGATGCGCGCATGTGAGCAGTTACGCACCGACATTGCCTACCCGAATCTCAATGTAAAAATCGTGGCGACGCATGCCGGACTCAGCATGGGTGTCGGCGGCACGACACATCACTGCACAGAGGACATTGCCATAACGCGCTCAATGGCGAACATGACGGTCGTCGTCCCTGCCGATTCTATTGAAACCGGCAAGGTAGTGCGGGCGGCAATCAAGCACAAAGGACCGCTCTATGTGCGCGTCGGGCGGGGCTTTGAACCGATGGCTTATGAGAGCGATGAATATGAATACGAAATCGGCAAGTCCGTTCTTATGCGTGACGGCAAGGATGTTACCGTCATCGCCTGCGGCGTCTGCGTGCTTGCTGGTGTTGAAGCGGCTTACGAGTTGAAGGATAACGACGGCGTTGACCTGCGCGTGATCAACATGCACACGATCAAGCCGATAGACCGCGAGGCAATCATCAAGGCAGCGCGCGAAACGGGCTGCATCGTTACGGCTGAAGAGCACAACATCCTCGGCGGGCTTGGCAGCGCTGTGGCTGAAGTGCTCGCCGAAGAAGGCATTGCCATAAAATTCAAGCGGCTCGGTCTCCCCGATGTTTATTCCGTCATCGGTTACCCTGAAGACCTGTATGCCCGATATGAGATTGATACTGCGGGGATTTATAAAGGCATTCGCGAAGTTCTGGGGATTGAGTCCGTTTGATTCGGGATTCGTAGTTCGTAGTTCGGGATTCGGGGTTTTAAAAGCGACTGATTTTGAATAATGAAAAATTCCAAGAAGGAGGATAACATTGGAAAAAGCGAAAGATTTTACAGATTTAGAAGTATGGAAAAAGGCACATGAGATTGCCCTTTTGATCTACCGTCTGACACAAAAGTTCCCAAACAGCGAGAAATTTGGTTTAATAAGCCAGATGCGACGAGCGGCTATTTCTGTTCCTGCAAACATTGCGGAAGGATTTTACCGCCGTGGAAAACGAGATAAAGCCAACTTTTACACGATTGCCCAAGGCTCTCTCCAAGAATTGCGATACTACATGATCCTTTCCAAAGACCTCAGATATATTGATTCAAATGAAGAACTCATCGAGCAAATAATATCCGCAAGTATGATGATCAACAAATTAATCACATCTATTCTCTCATAACCGATAACCATCTTCTTAATCCCGAACTGCGAACTACGAAATGCGAACTACGAATCTCATTACTATGAAAATCCTTTAACAAGCAAGTATAGACACGGATTGACAGACGATGAAAGGATGGTATATTATGGGACTGCGTGAAAAAGTTCACAAAATCAAACGGGAGGTGTGATGATGGCGATTTTAGATGATTTCAAACTTACAGGCAAAGTTGCAGTAGTAACCGGCGCCGGGCGCGGCATCGGGCAGACGGTTGCGCAGTCGCTCGCAGAAGGCGGCGCAAAGGTGGTGCTGAACGACCTTGAGGAAGGTCCTGCGAACGAATCTCTGAAGATTATCCGCGACATCGGCGGCGAGGCAGTGGTCTGCACGGGCAATGTTGCAAAAAAATCGGATGTAGAAAAGGCGGTGAAGACCGCTGTTGATACTTTTGGCGGGCTTGACATCATGGCGAACATCGCCGGCATCACACGCGATGCGATGGCGCATAAGATGACGGAAGAGGAATGGGATTTCATAATAAATGTCAACCTCAAGGGGACATTCTTCTGCTGCCAGGCTGCGCTGACGGCGATGCGGGAACTTGCGAAAAAGCAGGGCGACAATCCACCACACCGCAAGATCGTCAACACCGCCTCAATCGCCGGGCTGTATGGCAATAAGGGACAGGCGAACTACTCTGCGGCGAAGGCAGGTATAGTGGGGCTGACAAAGACTATCGCCGCAGAGGGATTGATGTTCAACATTGATGTGAACTGCGTCGCGCCCGGCTGGGTTGATACGCGCTTAACGGCTGAAAAAAAGGAAGGCGAAATTTTAGGAATCCCGCAGAAGGACAGGCAGATGTCAATGATGTATATGCAGGCAATGAACATCAAGGCGGGCAGACCGATTGACATCGCCCGCATCGTTTACTTTCTCTGCTGCGATGCGTCAAATTATCTGACGGGACAGACGCTGAATATCAGCGGCGGGTTGAGGATGTGATTATTTTTTGCGACACGGATTTACGCGGATTTGCGCGGATAAAATTTTAAATTAAATTAATCGCCTTCGGCGAGAAAAGATAAACCACAGATGTACACAGATGTACACAGATGTAGTAGGGGCGGGTCGCGAACCCCCCCCACAAGAAATAATTAAATGAAAAGGTGTAAAAAAT
>JBFMBQ010000518.1:0-4045 GCA_040755115.1 bacterium | reverse complement strand
AAACTGATAATTGGTATAAAAAACTTCATAACATCCTGGTTCAGGCGGAACAGGACGGCGATTTGTGGCTGGATGAAGATGCCGGCAAAGACCTGTCGTGGTATTCCCTGACTATTACGGCGAAAGTATATCGCCAACTCTGCAATATCTGGGAAATGAATAATGAGAAGGAAGAAACGGAGGAAATTGATTATAACTATACCGCTTATGTGATAAAGGAATGTTTTAAGATTATTAAAAATTCTTTGGGACAGATCGCATCAACAGATGAAAAATACAGAGATGATATGCTGGATATATATAATGCGACGAGGGGATTAGAAGAAGAATTTAAGAAAGAAAAAGTTATATAAAAACGGTTAAAGGTTCAGGGGGGGCATAAGTTTATGCGCATAAAGAATGAATCATTATAAAAAAATCCGTGTGTCAAAAAACGGAGGGATGTCAACCCCTGCATATTCGTCTCAGCAGCGTTAATTCCCATTCAATTCATCTGTATTACAACAGATTTGCTCCCGTTCCGCTGAACCGATTTTCCTTTCATTGAGTCAGTATCAGAATACGATGAAGACATTAAAAATCTTTTCAATACATCCGTAAGTTCGTATAGATTGAAAGGTTTTGATATATACCAATTGCAGCCGGCGGACATAATCTTTTCCCGTTCGCCGTTCATTGCCATTGCTGTAACGGCGACAATCGGGATATGCCGGGTTTCCTCATTGTTTTTCAGTATCTTTATCGCTTCAACTCCGCTCATGCCCGGAAGTTGTATGTCCATCATTATCAGGTCCGGCTTTCGCTGCCGAGCAATTTCCAAGCCTGACTCTGCATCCGTCGCTTCAACGGTTTTCATTCCAAGACTGTGAACAATGTCCCGTATCAGTTTCAGATTTTTCGGATTATCTTCAACAATCAGAACAGTTTTATCCTGCAAGTCCTGAATTATCGTCTGCATAGTTTCACCTCGTTGTTTTTTTCAGTATTCCCTTTCTACTTTTAATGTATCAAGACATTAGCAAATATAGTTATATGGCTATGCACTTGACTCAAGTATCTCCGACATGTTTCTCGTTATTCGGTTACGGTTGCGCCGCTCGAATCGGTGTTCGTCCATCGGTTGCGGTTTTTTAATCCGTTCAACTATAACCGATAAACGATTCCAGCCGCGCAGCCGATTGTCGGCATCCGAAAATCTATATGCTAATCTTTGTAACATTACATCTACCACCTACTTTCCCTGCATCAGCAGCGAAAAGTGGAATCGGCTGCCTTTGCCTTCTTCGCTTTCCACCCACAGTCTGCCGCCGTGCAATTTGACTATTCTTTCTACGATTGAAAGCCCAAGTCCGGTTCCGCCGTAGTTCCCATTTGAGGCGGATTTTGCCTGCTCAAACGGTTTGAAGATTCCGTCAATATCTTTTGTTGAAATACCGATGCCAGTATCCCATACGGTAACAACGAGGCTGCCATTTTCTGTTCTTGCCTGTAAGCCTACTTTTCCGCCATTCGGGGTAAATTTGACGGCGTTTGAGAGCAGATTAAAAAGAGCCTGCTTGAATCTGCGTTTGTCGGCAACTATTTTTTCCTGGGCACGGTCAATATCTAATTCTACCTTTATCCCATGTGCGAAGGCTTTCTCCTTTATCATGATCAGACTGTTTTCAGCGACTTGCCGCAGGTCAAATTCTTCAAGATCAAGTTCCATTTTCCCCGCCTCTATCTTTGAGAGGTCAAGTATGTCGTTTATCAGCGATAGGAGGTGCTGTCCGCTCTCAAAAATATCTCTCAGGTATTCATCCTGTTTTTCATTCAGTTCGCCGAAGACCTTTTCAAGGAGGACTTCTGAGAAACCGATGATGGCATTCAGAGGGGTCCGCAGTTCGTGGCTCATACTGGCGAGGAAATCGCTCTTGGCGCGGTTTGCCTGCTCGGCGGCGAGCCTTGCGCTTATAAGTTCTGTCTCAACATCAGTCCGTTGAATGGCGAGCACGTAAAGATAACCGAGCCGTTCGGCAATCTGCTGCTCCCTTTCGGTATAATCCTGCTCGGAGTTAGCAAGGAGTATCTGCCCCACCGGTCTGTCCCCTATAAGCACAGGCACACCTAAAAAACGATTGATTGATAGATGTCCTTCTGGGACCTTGCCTGCGTATCTTGGATCGTCGGATACATTGTTTATTAATAATGGTTTTTTGTTTTCCAGTATCCACCCGGGTAACCCAACGGGTTTCATTTCAACATTATCTTTTTTCAGAATCTTGCAGTCATTCTCAACACTCTTTGTCATTGAGAGAACTGAAAAATTGTTGGATTCCGTCTCCAAATGTGTAATCAACCCGTATTTGCTGCCTGTGAGTTGTGCTGCGGTGTCCAGAATTCTATTTGATATATCCGCAAGTGAAGAAGAGTTTATCAATTCTTCCGATAACCTGGCGATGGCGTTTTTTGTGCGAAGTTCATAAGCGAGGCTTACTTCCATCGCTTTTCTTTCGGTAATATCCATTGCAACGCCGCCTATGCGGATCGGCTTGCCTACTCTGTCAAAGATGGCGTTCTTGCGGTCCTGAATCCATCGGGTTTTGCCATCATAGCCGACGATTCGGTATTCAGCATCTGCGCGACCGAATTTCATCAGAGCACGGTGGGATTCTTCCGCAATTGACCTGTCATCCGGATGAACAGTTTCAAACCAGAAATCCGGATTTTTCATCAATACATCAACGGGCTTGCCGTAAATGCGCTCTGCGGCGGGATTAAGATAGAGCATTTTCTTTCTGTCAATAGTCGTTGACCATACAACATCACCGAGAGATTTGAGCATATTCTGGAAACGCTCTTCGCTCTCCTTGATGTTAGTTATCATAAGGTTGAAAGGCTTGGTGAGTCCTGTAGCGATGATCGCCTTATAGAGGAAAGCAAAAGAAGCAATTTTGAGAATATGACCGATGAAGTTTTCCAGTCCGTAAACTGATTTATAGAGCGTGAAACTCAGTTCTGAAAATATGAATAAGGACAGGAATGTGATAAGGAAATTCATGACGCCCCGGTCAAATTTTTTGTGGTTTTTCACGAGGAGAAATATGGACATCAGAGAAACGGCGCAGACTATGTATTCGCTGATTATCTTGAATGGCGTCAGTCCCTGTTCGTCAATAAAACAGTCTGGGAAGTTGCGCCAGAAAAAGATTGATATGATGATCATGATGGAAAGGGCGATGTATGCGGCAAAAACCAGACAGATGTTAAACTTGCGGTTAAGGAAATAAAATGCAGTGATGAACGATACTGCTTGCAGGAGGCGGGCGGCGACCCAGAGTTGCACTGAAAGACCTGCGGGGTAGTTCGGGAAAACCCCCATGCCCTTATAGCCGAGCATGTGAATGAAGTCAATCAAACCCACAAACAGGAAGGCGATACCGATAAACAGGAAGAAAGAGTTTTCCACCGTCCGCCGTGAGTTCCATGCGATCAGAAAGATCGCAACCATTATTACAACAGCGAACCCCTCGGCAAAACTGTGAAAGAGAAGATAGTTGTTCATTATGTTTTCAGGACTTTACTCATCAATCTTTACGATGTATTGCTAAATAGCAAAGAGCAATATACATATTAATCTTTATTAAATTGCAAGAAATATGCCAGTGTGAGATTATGCGCCCTCAAAAAAATTGTTGTAAAAATCTAATGTTTTTAAAGAGGGCTTTCGTCCACATCGTTAAAAAAGTAACATTTTTGTTACAGTGTAACTTCACGGATACTTTTAAATTGGCGCCCTGCGGGCGATTAAAATGAACCACAGATGAACACAGATAGACACAGATGAAGAGGAGGGAATAATGAATGTCAAATGTCAAAGGACAAATGACAAATTGTTCACAAGAGGGGTGAAAAGGGGGAAAGGGGGAAATAATTTCAACCTAAATTGAGCGATTTTTAACGATGAACAATTTTGGAGTGCGGTGGCACGACACCGCTTTGGTTGTCGGCGACATGTCGCCGACATGGAAAGCGACATCGTGATGTCGCACTCCAAATTTATCAC
>JBFMBQ010000517.1:0-5829 GCA_040755115.1 bacterium | reverse complement strand
TTATACGGCGACATGTCGCCGTAAATGAAAGCGACATCGTGATGTCGCACTCCGAAATTTAAAGACCTCAAACTGCGGGTTTCCATTAATAACCTTCACAACAACTATACAGCCTTGCATAAATAATGCCGCATGATTTTAAATCGGGGGACACAATATATATTTTCCTTAAAAGTGAATACCCTGCCGCTCCAGTGATAGAATTGCCCACAAGAAATGCGCTGGAAAGAAATCCCGACTTGAAGTAAAATAAAATCGTGAAGAAACTTAAACTCTACATAGAGACATCAGTGTGGAATTTCCCGTTCGCGGACGATGCGTAATTCAATGTCAGCGGCGAAGACAAGGCATTGAACAGAGAATTTTATGATGAATAACGGACTGTGATATAATTTGATTGGAGGTTTGATATGACAAAACTGGAGCAGACCATATTAAAAGAAGTCGCGGCTTTGCCCAAAGAGCACCGCGCGGATGTGCTGGCGTTTGTGCGCTATTTGAAACTGAATATCCCTGGCGGAGGGACGGAAATTGAAAAGAGATTCGACAAGGCATTGAAATCTGTCCGCGCCAGAGCGAAGAAGTTGAATATCACGCAGGAAGATATTGATGCAGAAATTCGCGCGGTAAGGGAAGAAAATGCGCGTCGTGCTTGATACCAATGTTTTTATTTCCGCCGTGCTCGGCGGCAGGCTGGGCATCATCATGGATAAATGGAAAGCGGGTAAATTCATACTCGTCATAAGCGGAGTTATCGCAAGTGAATATCTTGAAGTCATCAACCGCCCGAAATTCAAAATCTCCGAGCGGGAAATCTCGGCTGTAACTGATTATCTGCTCAAGACCGCCGAATTCGTAACACCGTTCGATACGATTACCGCTGTTAAAACCGATCCCTCGGATGACAAATTTCTTGAGGCTGCGCTGGAAGGAAATGCTGATTGCATCGTCAGTGGAGACGAGCATTTGCTGGCATTGAAAACCTTTCGCGGCATCCCGGTTCTCACCGCCCGCAAATTTATAGAGCGGCTGAAAATAACAAAGTAAACTCAGCGCCCCATGCCGAAACAATTTCTTTATCATTCTACTGCATGTTTCTTCGGTAATCCGCAGAAATAAAATCAACGATAAAATTCATACTTACCATTAATAACCTTCACAACAACTATATAGCCTTGCATAAATAATGCCGCATGATTGCGGTGTAAGAATGTAATTTGTCGTTCGGTTGCGGTTGCACGGCTAAAATTGCAATTCGTATTGATCCTTTCGTAACTTTCGTGTCATTTAGTGGCTTACATATTTCCCCTTTCACCTCTTTCCCCCTTTTCTCCCCTTATACGAATAATTCGGTATAAAATATAAACGACTGAAATATTTCTCATGTTACGCCCACGCAACAAACATGCTCTCCTCGTCAACCCATGGATAACGGATTTCGCCGCCTATGATTTCTGGATCCGCCCGCTGGGGCTGCTCACAGTCGCCGCCGCTCTGCGCAACGCTGGCTTTGATGTTACTCTGATTGACTGCCTTGATCGCTCACACCCATCCGTGCAGGGCAAGACATTGAGAAACAGAAACGACGGCACAGGAAATTTCCTGAAAACGAAAGTCCCGAAACCAGAAGTCCTGAGATTTGTGCCGCGCATTTACGGCAGGTATGGGATTCCTCTTGAGGTATTTGAAGAAGAACTGGCGTGTGCACCTGCGCCGGATATTGTGATCGTTACATCATCAATGACATACTGGTATCCAGCCGTGTTTGAGGCGATTGCGAGGATCGGGGCACACTTCACAGATGTGCCTGTTGTTCTGGGAGGAAGATATGCGACGATCTGCGCTGACCACGCGAGGCAGCACAGCGGCGCAGACTGCGTGCTTGAAGGTCATCTCGGGCACAAAACAGCACAGGCGATTTCGGAATTGACAGAGGTTGATATAGAAATCTCCGATGTATATTCCGACCTGCCGCCCCCTGCACACGACCTTCAGCGCGATACTTCAGTCGCTGCCGTCTCTCTCACGCGCGGCTGCCCCTGCCGATGCACATATTGTGTGTCCCACTTACTATCCCCGAAGTTTGAACTGCGCACCGCCGATTCCGCCATCAGCGAAATAAGATTCCTGACGGAAGAACTCGGCACACGCCACATCGCATTCTACGACGATGCCCTCCTCGCACAGGCGGACGAACTTCTGATTCCATTGCTGCGTTTTGTCATCAGAAAAAATTACCGCATCAACTTTTACACTCCGAATGCGCTCCACGCATCGCTTATGACACCTGAAATTGCAAGACTTATGGCGCACTCAGGCTTCGCACAAATCAGACTCGGTTTTGAGTCCACCGACCCGAATTTTCTGCGCAGCACAGGGGGAAAAGTGAACCCGGAACAATTCAGGCGCGCCGTCGCTTGCCTGAAAGAAGCAGGCTTCAAGAGCGCTGACATCGGCGCGTATATAATCTGCGGTCATCCGATGCAGAATGAAGAAGATATTCATCTCGCAATGAATGCGGTTGCCGAACTCGGTGTGATTCCTATTCTCGCGGAATACTCACCGATTCCGGGTTCGGAGGATTTTGAGGCGGCAGTCGCCTCCTTCCGCCACCCGCCCGATCAAGACCCGCTGCTGCACAACTCATCAATTGTCATGTATCAACATCCGAGCATCTCACCACAGGAATTTCAGAGATTGAAACTTGAATCTCTTGCCCTGAGAAAGAAATTATCTATAGATTGAGGATAATCTGTGTTAATCTGTGGTTCTAATTTTACCCTATCTCACCGCTGCCTCTTTCAGCCTTTTCTGCACGGTGTCAAGGTCTTTTTCAACTGTGAAGATCGCACCGACAGCGATGAATGCCCCGACAATGCCGACAATGGGCAGGATGAGCATCGCCGTGTGCAGATCATAAAGGTCTGAAAATCTCCCCACTATCGGTCCCACAGGCGCATCGCCGTAGAAATGAATAAGGAATATGAAAATAGCGGAGATCATCGCACGAAAATGCGGCTCCACTAAATTCATCTGCATCGCATTGGACAGACCGTTATACCACGACATAAAGAACGAGCCGACGGTCAGAAACATTATCGCCAGCCCGTAATTATCCGCCATCAGGAAGAACAAAAGAAACGGCGAGCCTATGAGAATGCCCGCAACCATAAGATAGACAGGACCGCGGCGTGTGAAGCGGTTCAGGAAATCGGCGCCGACACCGCTTACGATTATGCCCACGACGCATGCGCCGATGACGGGTAAGCCTGCGCTCATCACAGCATCGCCGCTCGTTACCCCCCACTTGCGCTCAACATACGGAAATATCCAGATGATCAGCCCGCCGAGCGAAAAGGTAACGCAGCAGCCTGTGAACATCAGGAAAAGCAGCGTGGGCGTATCAATGAAGCGGCTGAGTCTTGTGGAGCGGATGAAATTGATGATGACCGAATATGGACGGAAGAAACGGGACACAAATTTAAGGGCATAAAGCGGCAGTATCACGACGGCGATAAACATCTTGAACAGTTCAAACAGTTCGGTGCGGATGGGGCGTTCGCTCACTTTTGAATTTATGTGCATCGCCTCATCAAGCGACAGATAACCTTCCTGCGCGCCCTTCACCGGCTCGCGAAGCAGATAAGCAAGCAATGCCAATAAAAGCCCCGGCGGACCGACGATAAAAAATACCTTGCGCCAGCCGATGATTTCCATCACCTTGCCGCCCATGATCAAGCCAGCGGCTGGACCGATGATGAGGGTTGACATAAGTATAGCGATGACAGTGTTGCGCCGTTTGGCAGGGAAATAGTCGCAGGCGAGCGCGCTTGATGACGGCGAATACATACCCTCGCCTGAGCCGACAAGCGCGCGTGCAAGAAAAAGTGAAGTGAAATTCCGCGCAAAGCCGGTAAAAACCGTAGAAATGCTCCATATCAGCACGCCGAGACTGATGATGCGCGTGCGGCTGCCGCGGTCGGACAGCCACGCCATCGGAAATGCAAGTATGCAATAAACATACATAAACGCCGATGTGATCAGTCCCCACTGTGTATCGTTGAGATGAAACTCCGCAATTATCGTCTCCGCCATCGGGTTGATGGAGTTGCGGTCAATATAGTTGAACAGGTTGCACAGGAAAAGGACGGCGAGCGCGTAAACGGCGTATCTTATCGGAATCGTTTGAGGTTTTTTTTCTGTTTCCCGCTTCATAAAAGAGCCGCCAGTCAATATGTCCGTAAAGTATACAGGATAGACAATGCAAGACACAACCTTAATTTTTATAAAAATTAACCACAAAGACACCAAGAATTTGGGATTCGTAGTTGGTAGTTCGGGATTCGGGATTTTATTTCCCCAAACTACGAACTACGATCTACGAACCCCGATTGTATCCTCTTTTGTGCCTCCGGTGGTTTCATCATTTTATTGCAACTATTGTGTTAACAGAAACATCATCTTGACTGCCTTGCGCAAACTTATAAAATTATGATTAAATTGCAATTCAATATAGAAGGCAAAAACTATCTGCACCCCTTCGTTCATCTTATGGGTATTTACATAATCAGCAGTTTCTTCGCCCTGACTATTAATATCCCCTCCGTTGTCTTCGGTTTTGATATTGCCTGGCGGGAAGGCGTCTATCTCATTGTTTTCGGTATCGTCGGAATAATTGTCATGTTCACCATTGAAACCGCATTTATTTACTTCACGGTAAAGCCTTTGACCGCTGCCCTGACAAACTTTTCAGGACAAAGAAACGAGAGGACAAAATCAGCGCTCATAAGAACAATGAATCTGCCGATAATATCTGCTTTCAGAGTAGCGTTTATCCATTCATCAACTTTCATAGTCCCTTTTCTGATTCTCACCCACTGGGGCATAAAGGCGGGATATATAGATGCTGAAAGGCTGCCCACCCAGAAACTTATCTTTATGTCTTCCGTGATGTATGCAGGATGCACGGCTCATATACTTTTAGAATATTTCCTTGTGCAAATCAGGTTCCTCCCATATTTTGAACTCTTTGCGAAAGACGCCCAGACCAGTCATCTTTATGAACTTAAGACTAAAATACTCAATACACCCATTTTTGCTCAGATAATCGTTGTGTTTGTCCTGCTTTTGTTCATTCCCGTCAGTTGTCTTCTTATAGGTTTCTATTTCAAATCGGCGAATCAATTCAGTGTTTTTAATATTGCCGATAAATTCTCAGGCGTGATGCTTCCTGTGATCAGGTGGGGAACGGCATACTCTATAACGAGCATCGTTATTACCATTTCCTTTGCATTTTTATTTTCTAAAGGCATGCAGAAAAAAGTAAAAATTATACTTGACGGCTTGAAATCGGTTGAGCAGGGCGAATTCGGGAAAGAAATAAAAATGTATTCTTCGGACGAGTTCAGGGATATTTCTTTAGGCTATAACAGAATGACGGATGGATTACTGGAAAAAGAATTTATCAAAGACACCTTCGGAAAATATGTCCCCGTTGAGGTAAGAGACAAAATTCTAAAAGGACATCTGGAACTCGGCGGCGAAGAAAGATACGCCACGGTTCTTTTCTGCGATATAAGAGATTTCACTTCATTTTCAGAACGGCACGAACCCCACGAAGCAGTCAAACGGCTCAACGAATACTTTACTGAAATGGTGAAAGCGATAACAAAAAATGGTGGTGTCGTGGATAAATTTATCGGGGATGCAATCATGGCTGTCTTCGGCATCCCTCTGGAGATGGAAGACCATGAACAAAAGGCGGTTGAGGCGGCAGTAGAAATGAGACTATCCCTCGCCCGATTAAATGAGATGTGGAAAAAAATCGGG
>JBFMBQ010000516.1:0-3372 GCA_040755115.1 bacterium | reverse complement strand
CCGCAGAACAATTTGTGCCTGTTCTGGTCGGTGGAACTTTTCAAAGAGTTATACACTCTTACGGATAAACCAGAATTTCTGCGCATCGGCTGCAATCTGCTTGACCGTCTCTGTCTCTATCAGCAGGTGTGGGATGCGCCGCATCTGTCGTTCAATACTTTCGGCGGTTTCGGTGTGATGAACACCGATGCGGAATGGAGCGATGCTCGCCAGAGTTTGTTCGCAGAGACACTGATGGATTATTATCTCCTGACTGGAGAGAGGGAATATTTTGAGCGGGGCGTCGCTGCGCTGCGTGCTTCTTTTACTTTAATGCTGATACCCGAGAATCGCAGTGTTGCGCCCGGTAACCTTCGCACACTTCTGCCGAAAGACATCGGCGCAACCTACGAGAACTACGCTCACTGCGGCTACGACCGCCGTGTTCCGGGTTATATCATGTATGACTGGGGCAGCGGCGGCGCAATAACGACGGCGGCGAGGACGCTGGACAGGTTCGGTGATTTCCTGATTGATGTGAAACGGGAAAATGCCTTTGGCATAAATTTTTGCCTGCTGCGGGATTTGAAGATTAAAAGGGGGACGATTGAGATTGAGATGGAATCGCCGGCTTTGACGGAGAGGGAATGGAAGGGGAAAATTATCGGATTGCCGACTGGAAGATGGAAAATTGTTGTGAATGGGCAACAGGTTGAGAGGTTAGAGCATAAGGGGAGGGAATGCTGGGTGAGATTTAAATTAGTGCCCTTCGGGCGGGAAATATTTCACGCGAAGGCGCAAAGGGCGCAAAGATACAGGGCGCACAGCCGTGCGCCCCTACATGAGGGGTGAAAAGGGTAAAAAGGGGTGAAAGGGGAAACGATGAAATAAATCAAATATCAAAGTTCAAATGACAAATGAATTTCAAAGATGAGTCTAATGCAAAAAGTGCAAGGTACAAGAAGCGTGGTAAAGAGCGTAAGGTACACAGTCACCCCCAAACAAGTTTGGGGGTGGCACAATGCGGAGACCCCGCCCTGCAATTATGCGCGCTTATTTATGTCCATATAAATAAAATGTTCTTATCAGTGTCTTTGACTTTCGGCCGGGCGGATGAAGCGGATAATTAAGAGGCTGATTTCAAAAAGGATATAAAGGGGGGCAGCCATTATCATCATGGAGACGATGTCGGTGCCAGGGGTGAGCACTGCGGAGACCGCAAAAATAATCAGTATGACATACTTGCGTGATCTGGATAGCATTTTGTGGGAGACGATGCCGATTTTGGCAAGGAAGATCAAAACCAGAGGGAGTTCAAAGACAACGGCGAAGGCGAGTATCATCCCAGTGGCGAAGGAAATGAAGCGGTCAACGGTGTAATTCGCCTGCAAAACATCGCCGCCGAATTTTTGGAGCACTCGCAGCGCATAAGGCACGGTGAAGACGCCGAATGCCCCCCCACCAAAGAACAGCACCACGGCGGAAATTATCGTCGGCAGGGCGTAGCGCTTCTCGTTGCGATATAGTCCCGGCGCGACAAACAGCCACAGTTGCCAGAAGACAACAGGTGAGGACACCGCAAGTCCCATAATAACCGAGACCTTCAGCCGCACCATAAAAGCATCAGTGGGTCCAAGATACTGAATTTTACCGGCGCCGCGAGTGAGAAATTGTATGGCATCAAGGCTGAAAATGTAGCACAGCACCGAAGCGGCAGCCACCACCGCAAGAGAGATGAGGAGGCGCAGGCGCAACTCCTCAAGATGATCCACCACGCTCATCTCTCTTCCTTCATCGTTCGGCATGTGGTGAATTTTACATAACAGTTATATAGTGTCAATAAAACTGACCCAGGGGAGTTTTTTGCCACAAAAACACTAAAGCACTAAATCCCACAAAATAGTTTCAGAGACTAGGTTTGCATTTTGGTGTGTTTTTGTGCCTCAGTGTTTTTGTGGCATAATTTATAGGTATTGATGATTTGGGTTTAATCTCTGATATTTACAATGAATGACAAAGAAGAAATTTATAAAAAACTCAAGAACATAAGAAAGATCGGCGTATATGTGAATGTGCCGGGTCTGGGGGATATGCTGTTTATCATCCCGCTTTTTCGTGCGTTAAAAAAGGGTTTCCCTGACGCAGAAGTGATATTTATCGGCAGGATGGGCAGAGAATATGTTGCGCCGGTTTTAGAGAGATGTCCATACATTGACAGTATGATGGAATATGATTTTTATTACCCGCGGGATATGAGACATCATCTTAAATTTATTTTGCAGATGAGACGCGAGAGATTTGATCTGTTTGTGGACACGCAGAGGAAGTTTCTTCCTTCATTGATACTTGTGCTCGGAGGCGCTCGGTATCGGGTGGGTTACAGCGCGGGGGGTGTTTTTTCGCATTTCGCGGTAAAGACGGAGAACCGCAAGGGGCGTCATACAGCCGATGTTTCGCTTGATCTTGCGCGTGCACTCGGGCTTGAGGTATCTGCTGAACTGGAGGTAAACATGAGCGGGGAGAATCTCAAAAATGCGGAGGAATTTTATACGGACAGGGGTATCGTGAAGGGTAACAGACTCGCGGGGCTTATTACATCGGCGGGTATTGCAGATAAGTGCTGGGATGTTGAGAAATTTGGTGAACTTGCGCGCCGTTTCAGTTCTGATGGATACAGGGTTGTCTGCTTCGGTGCGCCTGAAGATCAGGCGGTTATTGATGCGGTCAGGTCGCATGCGGGGATTCCATTAATTGAGGCGAACTATGAGGGTAAATCAGTGCTTGACACGGCGGCGATGATGCGCTGGTGTGAAGTGATAGTGGGCAATGATTCAGGACCGCTCCATCTTGCCGATGCGGTCGGTGCGGCGTGCGTTGGCATTTATGGTCCGTCGCTCCCTGCGCGTTTTGGTCTTTTCGGAAAAAAAACGAAAACTATCTGCTTGAATGTGGATTGTGCGCCGTGCTCAGATGAAAGGTGCGAGTATCGGAAATGCCTTGCTGAAATCAGTGTTGATGAAGTTTACAAAGCAGCGATGGAGTTGATAAGTCAAAGTAAGGGAGTATGAGAAGATTTAAGTATAATTGCGGATTGTGGAATGTGGATTGCAGATTGAAAACGAGAAATTTATACGGTTATGGAATTATTGGGAAACAAACTAAAAACCTTGCCTTCTTGTTCAAAGTTCTAAACGGTAAATGTGTGGTGTAAGCAAACTGTTATTTGAATCATCTCTTTGATAGAATTTGCGCAGGAGGAAGAAAATGATGAAAAGAATTGTATGCGTTTTTACGATCTGTTTAACTGTGCCGTTTTTGTCGGGCATTGCTCAGGAAGAAAATAAGGGTGAGTCCGGCAAAGAGGAAAAAGTTGAAGTTGATGCTGCGAAGCCG
>JBFMBQ010000515.1:0-2043 GCA_040755115.1 bacterium | reverse complement strand
ATAATTGTTTAGAAAATGATAGTAAATAATTTATTTCAAAAAAACAAACATGCATCGTTGCGGTCAAAGCCAGTCCATATATTTACATCATTTACAAGCCTCTGTCAACCTTTGCGTTACCTTTGCGCACTTTGCGTGATATTCATCTTTCTTTTTCACCTCGTAATAACTCCATCAGTTGCCACCGCCGCCGAATCTTCTGAAACGACCTCGTTAATTTTTCTCCACACAAACGACCTTCACGGCGCCTTTCGCGGCACCGATGTCAGAGGCGGGCTGAACCTCGCTCCGCAGCAGGGGCTGCTGCGCATCGGAACCATCGTTAAGCAGATACGCACTGAAAACAGACCGGTTGTCCTGCTGGACGCCGGCGACCTCATTCACGGCACACCGATGATGGACATCTTCCGCGGTCGCCCTATGTTCAATGTCCTGAACCACCTTAAATACGACGCCGTTACGCTCGGCAACCACGAGTTTGATATGGGACAAAGTGTCCTGACGGACAACCTGAGAGAGGCGAAAATGCCCATTCTCGCCGCTAACGCAGTTTTTACACGCAAGGAACTCGCCAAACGCACGATGCCTTATGTCATTGTAAAAAGAGGCAATATCAGGATCGGCATCGTCGGCCTCCTCACCCCCGAAACACTTGAACTGCAATGGTACACTACCGCTGAAGGTTTGGAAATACTGTCTCCCGCCGAAACACTCCAGAAGATCACCACCGAAATAAGAGGCAAGGTTGACATCCTCGTCGTCCTCTCACACCTTGGAATATCTAAAGACAAAGAAATCGCTCAAGCCGTCAAAGACATTGACTTCATCTTCGGCGGTCATACTCACACGGTTACACAACAGCCAATCAAGGTCAACGACACTCTGATATGCAGCACAGGCAGCCACGGAAAATACCTCGGACGGCTGAATGTCAATCTTACATTCGCGGAAAATAAATGGAAGATTGATCGCACGGAGTATTCGTTGATAGAGATAACACCAGAGATACCGGAGAACAAGGAACTCCTCAAGATATATACGCCATTCGCGCATGAAGTTGAAAAGAAACTCGCAGAGAAAGTTGGCGAGTCATGGGTTGATCTGAATTTTGAGGGGATGCGCACAAAGGAAACACGGCTCGGCGACCAGATTGCAGACCTCATACGGGGAGCGGCGGGGACTGACATCGCAGTGATAGATACGACAACCGTCAACGGCGGGGTCGCTTCCGGAACGGTTACCGTCGGGCATCTTTATTCTGTGCTCGGCTCCTACACACGACAGGAAATAGTAAAAGGGAAATTCACCGGTCGCACGATACGGGAAATGCTGGAATACGCCGTAAGCGGCACACGCCACCCGCTGCTCTTGCAGGTGTCAGGAATTGAATTCTGGTATGACCCGCAGTTGCCCGCCGGCAGCCGCATCAGCGAAATATCCATCAGCGATAAACCTCTTGACAACACAAAGGAATACACGCTCGCTACTACAGCGCATCTGTTTATGGGCGGGTCTGGATTTAAGATGATGAAGAATCACCTTTCAATTGAGAGCACAGGCAAACAGTTGCGCAATATTATCGCAGCAGGCATCCGCCAGGAGCGATTCCTTTGGCCTGATTTCCCGCACCGCATTTTAGCCGTAATAGGGAATAAATAAACCCGATTTTGCATGAAATCCATGCGCTACGCGCATAATAAATAGACGAGATTAACGGGATTTACAAGATTATTTTTCGCATCCGGCGATGAAAGATAATCCACAGATTATGAAGATTACACAGATTTAATGGGTCTTTACAAGAAATAGTCGGGAGAAGACGCCTATTGCCAAATCGATTATATTTATTTATACTTTTTGATCTGGGAATTAAAATCCCCGCCGATATAAAAAATCAGCGGTCGGTGTCGGTGAGCAAACATCAGTTGTATCTATAGAAAAGAGTTAATGAGCAGGTAAATTTGAATTGCTAAATATTACCCGAAAAACGAGGCACAGCCTTAATAATTAAGAACAGGAACTTAACCGATCACTTCCCTGGCG
>JBFMBQ010000514.1:0-4548 GCA_040755115.1 bacterium | reverse complement strand
GCAATCGCACCATACCGCGCTGAAGTGCGCCGAGTTCGCGCTCACTGAGTTCGGATTCCACTTCTTCGGGCGGCAGCAGGCGCGGATGGACATAAATTCTGTCAGGCAGATGGATTTGCCTCTCGCTGTAATAGATTCCGATTGGCGAGCCGCACTTGATTTTCAGTGCGCCGAGCGGAAAAATCCCTCTGCGCACAGGGCGTATGGTAATTGATGCTCGGATTTTTTTCCGCCTCGTAATATGCACATAAGTAATATGCGGCGGCTCCATACGAAACACATCAGATGCAATAGAAATATTAACAAGATGCGCTGGAAAAAAGCCGCGGTTCTCTATCTCCAGTTCGGCTGGGACGGTGGAGAAACATTCTGCAAGATCGGGAACTCTCAATACCACATGTATTCTCCCAACAAGACGGAACGGATAGATAAAAGAAATAACGATGAGAAGAAGAAAAAAAGCGATGATGACATAAAGCCAGCCGACCTGAATGTTAGTGGCGATCACGAAAAGAAGTAGAATCCATGCGATGAGGAAAGCAGATCGGTATAGTTTTTGCAGCATGTCTTAAACCGCAGATTACACAGATTAGCCCAGATTTATTTTTTCAAGGGCAGAGGGACAGCATCAAGAATGGAATGGACGACGGCGGCGTTGCGCTCAAGATTCAAGCGCGAACTTCCGCGCAGGAGGAGGCGGTGGGCGAGCACAGGCACCGCCATTTTTTTTACATCTTCAGGCACAACGAAATCGCGCCCGCGCAGCAGCGCATGCGTCATAGACGAGCGCATAAGGTCAAGCGAGGCGCGCGGGCTTGCCCCGAGCAGTATCTCGCCGCGCTGGCGCGTTGCCGTGGAAATCTCTATGATGTAATCCCGTATCTTTCTGTCAACATGCACCGCACGGCACTCCTTCTTGATCTCCCCGACTTCCTCAAGGCTCATCACAGGCTCAATAGAATCTATCGGATTGGCGCTCATCCGCTCCTCTATAATACGGTTCTCGTCTTCCGATTGCGGATAACCGATAATGAGCGAGATGAGGAAGCGGTCAAGTTGCGCCTCCGGCAGCGGGAAAGTGCCCTGCACCTCTACCGGATTCTGCGTGGCGATCACCATAAAAGGCTGCGCAAGCGGATGTGTAACGCCGTCAACCGAGACCTGCAACTCCTCCATCGCTTCCAGAAGACTCGCCTGCGTGCGCGGCGTGGCGCGGTTTATTTCGTCGGCAAGCAGTATGTTCGTGAACACTGGTCCGTGGTGAAACTCAAACCTGCATTCTTCGTGGAAATAGATGTTCACGCCTGTGATGTCAGACGGCAACAAATCGGGAGTGAATTGAATGCGTGTCGCCTTGCCGCCGATGGATTTTCCCATTGCTTTCGCGAGCGTTGTTTTGCCGAGACCAGGCAGGTCAATAATAATCAGGTGTCCGCCACTGAAGAGGGCATTAACAGCGAGTTCCACGACCGAGCGCGTGCCGACGAACGCCTTCTCAATGTTATCAATAAGGCGGTTTATCTTTTTTATCGCGCTGTCAGAAGGCATAGTAAATTATTAAGGGGCGCATAAAATAATTTACACCACCAAGACACCAAGGGCACAAAGAAGAAGACACTGGATTCCTGCTTCCGCAGGAATGACATCTCTTGGTGTCTTTGTGTCTTGGTGGTTTACACATTTTATTTTGTCAACTATTTAATGCTCCCATTAGTAAAATCAATCTGCAAATATTGTCCTTTCATTCAACCAAATTCTAAAATTGTATAATTGTGGTGTCAAATTGAAACACGGCAATGAGTGAACACAGGATTACAAAGAATTGAAAGATCTAAAGTGTATATCGCAAAAAATGAAGATCAGATTTATAGTTTACATTACCCACAACCTATTCATAAAATATATATACAGGCTTGCGTGGGATCAATCTCAGGTCATCTGAAAAGGTGGCAGTCCCAAGTGGGTGGGAACCTGAGTCCCAGAGCTTGTTTTATAATTTCCTTAAATTGAGCGATTTTTAACAATGAATAATTTTGGAGTGCGGTGGCACGACATCGCTTTGTTATACAGCGACATGTCACCGTAAATGAAAGCGACATCCCCGCTTTCGCGGGGACGATGTCGCACTCCAAATTGGTTTCATTTAATCATTCCTCACAACGGTATGTTCCCATGCTTCCGTGCGGGGCGGTGTTCGCGTTTGGAGCGGAGGGTCTGGAGCGCATTTATGAGCCGTGCGCGTGTTTCCTGCGGTTCAATGACATCGTCAAGGTAGCCGCGCTCGGCGGCGATGTATGGATTGGCGAATTTTTCGCGGTAATCTGTGAGTAGTTCCTGGTATTTCGCCTTCGGGTCTTTCGCCTCGCTCAATTCCTTGCGGAAAATGATGTTGATTGCGCCTTCTGGTCCCATAACGGCAAGTTCGGCGTTGGGCCAGGCGAAGTTTATGTCGGCTGCGGAATGCTTGGAGCACATAACGACATACGCACCGCCGTAAGCCTTGCGCGTTATCACCGTGATCTTCGGCACGGTCGCTTCGCAGAAGGCGTAAAGCAGTTTTGACCCATGCCGTATGATGCCGCCGTATTCCTGATATGTGCCGGGGATGAAGCCGGGGACATCAACGAAGGTGATGAGCGGGATATTGAAGCAGTCGCAGAAGCGCACAAATCGCGCAGCCTTCATTGACGAGTCTATATCCAGCGCGCCCGCCATATAAGCGGGCTGGTTTGCGGTGATGCCGACTGCGCATCCGTTCAGCCGCCCGAAGCCGATAACGATGTTCTGCGCCCAGAACGGCTGCACCTCTAAAAATTCCCCATCGTCAACAACGCTCAAAATTACTTCCCTTATATCGTAAGGTTTGTTCGGGTCTTCCGGAATCAAACTTACAAGGTTACCATTTGTGCGGTTGACAGGGTCATCAGTCGGCACAACGGGCGGGTCATCAAGGTTGTTGTTGGGAATAAAGGAGAGAAGGTCTCTTATGAGGTTCAGACAATCTTGCTCGGAGTCAACGGCGAAGTGGGCGACGCCGCTCTTCGTGCTGTGCGTCATCGCTCCTCCGAGTTCTTCAAAGGTAATTTCTTCGCCTGTTGCGGCTTTGATGACCTGCGGACCTGTGATGAACATCTTGCTTGTGTTTTTTACCATAATGATGAAATCAGTCATAGCGGGCGAATAGACGGCGCCGCCGGCGCAGGGACCCATAATGGTTGAGATTTGCGGGATGACACCTGAGCAGGCGACATTGCGCAGGAAGATGTCTCCGTAACCGCCAAGGCTGGCGACTCCCTCCTGTATGCGCGCGCCGCCTGAATCGTTGAGTCCGATAACGGGTGCGCCGATTTTCAGGGCGAGGTCCATTATCTTGCAGACTTTCATAGCGAACCGCTCACCGAGTGCGCCGCCGAATACCGTGAAGTCCTGCGAAAAGATGCAGACTGGGCGACCGTCAATCGTGCCGTAGCCTGTTACGACGCCGTCGCCGAGTATTCGCTTGTTTTCCATGCCGAAATCAGTGCAGTGGTGAAGGACAAAACTGTCTGTTTCGCGAAAACTGCCTTTGTCAAGCAGCAGTTCCACCCGCTCCCGCGCGGTGAGTTTTCCCTGCTCGTGTTGCTTCTCAATCGCATCCTTTCCGCCGCCAAGCAACGCTTCCTCACGCTTGCAACGCAGGATTTCTATGCTTTTCAGTGTGCTTTCAGCAGGCTTGCATACTCTTTCTTCAACTGGTTCTTTTTCAAGCGGCAGGGATTCTTTTACTCCTGGTTTTTCCTCTTTTTCCCGTTCCCGTCCCTTCTCAGGCGCGATTGGGTAATCGCGCCCTACATCCTGCTTTCGCAATCTGTTCTCAAGAAAAGTTCTCGTTACCTGCGGAAACAACGCATACGAGATAATATCCTCTTCACGCGTTGACAAGTCTGCTATTTCGCTTTTCATCTTTTCCCATTCCGGCTTAAGGAGGTCGGCGGGGCGGCAGTCAATGGGTTCTTCATCGCCGAGGATTTTCTTTTTTATTCCAGGGTCAACCGGTGCAGGTGTCCTGCCATACATGCCTTTCACATAATTTTTTACCTCTGTTGGAACGACTTTGTAGCGTTCGCCAAGTAGGACATTAAAAGTCGCCTGCGTGCCGACGATCTGGCTTGTGGGAGTAACGAGCGGCGGGTAGCCGAGTTCGGCGCGCACGCGCGGCACTTCCTCCAGAACCTGACCTAATTTATCAAGAGCGTTCTGCTCCTGAAGTTGCGATATAAGATTAGAAAACATACCGCCCGGGATTTGATGGACGAGAATATCAGCCTGGACGCGCTCGGAGAGAGGGTTAAGTAAGGGCGCATATTTATCGCGGATTTCTTTGAAATATTCACCAATTTCAACGATGAGGTTCAGATCAAGTTCCGTATCGTAATCAGTGCTGCGCAGGGCGGCGACGATGGTTTCAGTGGGCGGCTGTGAAGTGCCCCATGCGAAGGGAGAAAAGGCTGTGTCAAGCACATCCACACCAGCCTCACAGGCGGCGAGGTAACTCATAGGCGCCATTCC
>JBFMBQ010000513.1:0-6470 GCA_040755115.1 bacterium | reverse complement strand
GAATCCGTTTTTATCCGCGTTAATCCGTGTCAAATTTTTTTTGAACTATTTTTTGCGCTTGAATCAGGATTAGCCGCAGGTTAAAATAACTCCCAAAGCGGCGTGAGCAAAGCGGTTAAACTCGTTGAAGAATAAATCACCGAAGACCGAAAAAAATCAGCGGGGGTGAAACATCTCAATTCCCAGTTCAAGACCTGACCCTTTTCTCCTGTGTGGTATACTTTCAATCGAGTGTAGTTTGCTATATGGATACCGAATATATGAAAATCATTGCTGACATGGATTATTTTTTCAGCGAAAGGCTTTTTTCCATTGCCAGAGACCGGTTTTTGCCGCTTATTCCGATCCCAAAGCCCATGTCGAAACAGGAAGCGATAGTTGAGTCTTATCACCGATGCTTTGAATACATGGGTTCATTGATTTAGATGAAGGAGTACACCAATTACCAGAGTCTGGCGGCCGCGGTTCGTTCCATGATGTGATGGAACTGCTATTTGATATTCTCCTGCTTGAATCTGATTCATCAGGAGAGAGAGTAAACAAGTACAACGCTTTCCTGAACATAAGTGAATATGCTGCCGCGGAGCGCTTGGTTGGGTTTTACGACAAGCATTCCGTTCAACATGACGACTTGTACACAGAACAACAACAGTGGATGCGGGAGAATGGCGGGGCGAAAGGGGTCAGGTCTTGAACTGGGAATTGGGGGCGAAAGGGGTCAGGTCTTGAACTGGGAATTGAGAATAATTGACAAATAGCAATATTGAAGAAATACGATATAAGATGCTGCGACTTGGGCAGATTGGGTCAGGTCTTGAACTGGGAATTGAGCAGGGGCGAAAGGGGTCAGGGCGAAAGGGGTCAGGTCTTGAACTGGGAATTGAGAATAATTGACAAATAGCAATATTGAAGAAATACGATATAAGATGCTGCGACTTGGGCAGATTGGGTCAGGCGTTGAATTATGAAATAAGGGCATGTAATTTCACACTAAAATTATCTCTTTGCACTTTTGTTAAGTGCTGGAAAAGCATCAATCAATTTTCACGCCCTCCAGCGCGATGAACGGCGAAAGGGGTCAGGTCTTGACAGGGTGTTGAAAAACAAAGATTTCACCGCAGAGAGCGCAGAGGACGCAGAGAAATCCGCAGAGAAAAATCTGTGTCAATCTGTGTTAATCTGTGGTTTCATGTCTTTTTCAACAGCCTGTTGAACTGGGAGTTGACAAAGGCCGTTTTATCATTCATTTTGTGCGGTGGACGCGGAGAAAAGCATAAAAGATCATATCGCCCGGATTAACTTTGATCGCAGGTAATCTTCAAAAAACATCTTGCCTTTTAATACCTTTTACTGTATACTCTTTGTAGATACAATTTCGAGGAGGTATGACATGCGGATCAAAGTGCAGAAATGGGGGAACAGCCTCGCGCTCCGCATACCAAAAGCGTTCGCGGCGAATGCGGAACTGCGTCAGGGCTCCGTGGTTGACCTGAGTGAAAAAGGAAAAAAAATCACTATAAGACCGGTCTGCGAATCGGAGCCGACTCTGGAACATCTTCTGGCGGGAATCACCCGGAAAAATGTCCATCGCGAAGTTGAAACCCGCGGTCCCGTGGGGAAAGAGATATGGTAGCCGAAAAAACCTGGATCCCGGAACGGGGCGACATTGTCCGCATCAGCATGAATCCGCAGGCGGGACATGAACAGGCAGGGCGACGGCCGGCGCTTGTGCTTTCGCCGGCGGCATACAACGGAAGAGTCGGTCTCGCAATACTGTGTCCCATCACGCATCATATAAAAGGGTATCCGTTCGAAATACCGATTCCCTCGGGATTAAAGATTTCCGGGGTCGTTCTGGCGGATCAGGCGAAAAGCCTTGACTGGAAAGCGCGGAAGGCGGAACTGCTCTGCCGGCTTCCCCATGACATCGTTGAAACCACACTGAAGCGATTGAATCTGTTGTTGAAATGAAGCGAAATGGTGTCAGGTATTGTCAGGCTGTTGAAAAAGACATGGAACCACAGATTAACACAGATAGACACAGATTTTTGTCCACGAATTTCACGAATTTACACGAATTTCTTTGCGTTCTTCGTGCCTTTGCGTGATATTCTTTCTTATTTTGTAGGGCACGGTCTCCGTACAGCGCCATCCCTTCTCGGCGGCATACGGAGATGCCGCCCTACAACTTTCAAGCCCGCAGTCAGATTTTTCTTGATGTAAGACTAATCACAGGTTAAAATAACCCCCATGCTGAATCTGATGATAAAGACGCCTGTCTTTGAAGGCACGCTTGATGAACTGATAAGCGGCATCAGGCGGCACGAAATTGAAATCTTTGATGTCGCGTTGTCCGATGTAACCACTCAAACCCGTGAACTGGTGATCGCTGACGAACAAAATACCGATTTTGAGCCGTTTATGAAAATCTCCGGTCTGATGTTCATAAAATCGCGCGCCGCGCTCCCCACAGGAGAACTCTCAATGGAAGATGAACTCCTCGCCGAAGCCGAAACACTTGAGGAAATAGCCGAAGAAGAACCCACGCGCATCCGTGAACGGCTGGAAGAGCAGTATCGCCTTTTCAAGGAACTGGGCGATTACATACGCGACCTCGTGGACGAGCGCAGCCAGAAACTGCATTTCAGTCTGACACGCGAAGGGCAGATGAATCTGCTGGACGAGATTTCCTACCTTGAAGAAGTAACGGCTTATGACCTGCTCATCGCCTACACACAGGCGTGCAGGCGCGCGCTTGAAGACAGGTCAATGCATGTGTCAACTGATGAGGCGCAAACGCTTGCACGGCGCATCACCGAAGTCTTTGATTTCATCTTCAAGCGTGGCGAGACCACACCGATGTCAACCATGCTCGCCGAGGTGAAGGCTAAAACGGATGTGATACTTACCTTCCTCGCTATCATTTTCCTTGTGGCATCCGGGAAAATCTCGGCGCAGCAGAAGGCGCCGTTCAGTGAAATTCTGCTTGCGCCAGTCCAGAAAGAGTAGCAGCCAAAGTAGATAGTAGGTAGTAGGCAGTAGGTAGGGATTTGGAAAACAAAAATTTCACACAAAGGGCGCGAAGAGTAAGAAAGGACGCAAAGAAAATACAATGCTGACACTGCCCGAACTAAGCAAAATTCTTGAGGGTGTTCTTTTTCTATCGCCGAAGCCTGTTTCAGCCGATGACATCGCCGTCAATCTCGGTGAAAATAAGGAGCGTGTGAAGGAAGCCTTTGCGCTGCTCGGCGAGCGGTATGCCGACAGCGGACTTGAACTTATGGAAGTGGCGGGCGGCTACGAACTCGCAACACGGAAGGAATACATTGATCATCTGAAAATATTCTTTTCCAATCTTGACAAGACGCGCCTATCTCGCGCCGCGCTTGAAACCGCCGCGATCATTGCCTACAAGCAGCCCATAACACGCGCAGAAATTGAAAGCATAAGGGGCGTCAACTCCTCTGGCGTCATTCACTCGCTTCTTGAAAAAAACCTCGTCCGCATCACAGGCAAGGCGGAAGCCGCCGGCAGACCCTATCTTTTCGTTACCACCCCCGATTTTTTGCGCCTGCTCGGTATCAATGACATCTCTGAACTCCCCGCAGTTGATTCGCTTGAAAAGAAAATCTGATAATACGCCAATTTGGAGTGCGACAATTATTTGTCGCAAGGCGCGGTGCGGAGACCGCGATCCACAGCAATTCACACAGTTAAAATATTACAAATCATCAGAGTTACATCTCCACGCTTTGTGTGAAGTAGGAAATCCCGAAATTATTTTGTGTATGTTCTATTAACACCGAGCCGTGATTTGTTATACAATGACGGCGATATTAACTTTTTGGAAGGGGGATACAAATGGATTTCAACTTCACACAGGAACAATTGATGGTGCGCGATGCGGTGCGGAAGTTCTGCGAAAAGGAACTTGCGCCGATCGCCGAAAAGATTGACACCACAGGTGAATTTCCGATGGAAGTTTTTCACAAGGCGGGCGAACTGGGCTTCATCGGCTCGGTGTTTCCCGCGAAATACGGCGGTTCGGAGTTGGACCTGGTCTCGCGCGCATTGAGCACGGAGGAGATGGCGAAGGTCTGCGCCGGCTTCTGCATGAGCCTCGGCACATCGTCGTTGCTGTTCGGCAACAACATATACAAGTTGGGCACTGAAGAACAGAAGGAAAAATACCTGCCGCCTGTCATCAGCGGCAAAAAAGTCGGCGCATGGGCGCTGACCGAGCCGAACGCAGGTTCGGACGCGCTCGGCATCCAGACGCGGGCAGTGAAAGACGGCGACAACTACATCATCAACGGCTCAAAGACCTTCATAACGAACGCGCCGATTGCGGATTATTTCATAGTGATAACACGCACGGGCGGCGAGGCGGGGGAGATACAGGGCGGGACGGCGTTCATTCTTGAGCGCGGAATGGAAGGCTTGAGCACAGGGGCGAAGTTTGAAAAGATGGGTATGAGATGCTCGCCGACGGGCGAGGTATTTCTTGACAATGTGCGCGTCGGGAAAGAACAGATGCTCGGCGCGGAGGGGATGGGGTTTCTCGGGATGATGGCGTCGCTGGATGTTGAGCGTGCGATGGCGGCGTTTTTGAGCATCGGCATCGCACAGGCGTGCCTTGATAAATCAATACAGTATGCGAAGGAGCGCAAGCAGTTCAAGCGCGAGATATGCAAATTTCAGTTGATACAGGATAAGATAGCGCGCATGACGCTTGAGATAGACCTCGCCCGCACTTATGCCATCGGCGTGCTCTCAATGATAGAAAGGGGAAAAAGGTGCACCAAAGAAGTTGCACTTTCAAAATGGTTTGCTTCGGAGATGGCAACCCGTGTGGCGCTTGATGCGATTCAGATTCACGGCGGCTACGGCTACATGAAGGAATATCCCCTTGAGCGTTACATGCGCGATGCGAAACTGCTTGAGATCGGCGCCGGGACGACCGAGATACAGAAGATGATAGTAGCGCGCGAGATTTTCTTTCGGTGATCTTTGAGTCCTTTGTGCCTTGGTGGTATAATTTTATATAGTAAGGAAGCGGAGTGTAGCTCAGCCAGGCTTAGAGCGCTGCGTTCGGGACGCAGAGGTCGTGGGTTCAAATCCCACCACTCCGAGTGCTCGGCGTTTCAATTGAGGATTTAATAAAATAGTTTTATGAATAGATCATTGTTAGGTAAACAAGTTAATAAAGACTTAATTGATGAGCTCAAAAATAATACACAAGCTCTATTGTCTTTTTTGCAAAATCAAAACGATGGAACGATTGTTTATGCTTTGGAAAAGTTGGGAAGGTTGGAAAATGGCTATAGTAAAGAGCCTTTATTAAGTCTATTAGATAGTCAAAACGAAAATATCAGGACATTATCAATAAAAAATCTTGCCAAAATAGGCGATGTTTCTCTTTTGCCTACTTTTGTTAAATATGCTCGTTCAGACGAGAGTACAGAAGTTAGAAGAGAGTCCGTTTCGGCGGTTGGCAGATTAAGAAATGAAAAGGCAATCCCAGTTTTAATTGAATTTTTGAAAGATAACGATCCAAAAGTGGTAATGCAGGCAATTAGAGGATTACTTGTATTTTCTCAAAGGGAAGAAGTAAAAAAAGAGCTCAAAAAGTTAATTGACCACCCAAATGAATTGATTAAAGAAGTTATAAATAAAGAAGTAAACGGCGTTCAATATAAATCAAATGGCTCTCAAAGGCATGATGAGTTTCCACCTTCATTAAAAAATACTGTTGTACATGGGGATGTTCAAGAAATACTAAAGCATGTGCCAGATGAATCTATACATTTAACATTTACATCGCCACCATATTATAACGCAAGAGATTATTCAATTTATCAAAGTTATGATGAATATTTAAAATTTTTAGAAAATACTTTTAAAGAGGTACATCGTGTCACTAAAGAGGGTAGGTTTTTTGTACTTAACACTTCGCCGATTATCATACCCAGAATAAGTAGAGCACATGCTAGTAAAAGATACCCCATTCCTTACGACATACACCCATTGTTAGTAAAAATGGGTTGGGAATTTATTGATGATATTGTTTGGTTAAAGCCCGAAGCGTGTGTTAAAAATAGAAATGCAGGTTTTCTTCAACACAGAAAGCCATTAGCATACAAGCCAAATGCAATAACAGAAATGTTAATGGTTTACAGAAAGAAATCTGATAAATTGATAGACTGGAATATTCGGCAGTATATCTGGGACAAAGTTAAAAAAAGTAAAGTGTTAGATAAATACGAAACGACAAATGTTTGGCGTATTGATCCGACATTTGATAAAATTCATAGTGCTGTTTTTCCGCTAGAATTATGCAACAGAGTAGTTAAATATTATTCTTTTATTGGTGATTTAATTTTTGATCCATTTGCTGGTAGTGGCACACTTGGACGAGCGGCTTTGAATTTAAATCGCCACTTTTTTCTTACTGAAAAAGAAGCCAAATA
>JBFMBQ010000512.1:4514-37408 GCA_040755115.1 bacterium | reverse complement strand
GCACCATCGCAACTTGTTCTATACCGCCGTCACACGTGCCAAACAGACCGCTATCATCATCGGTGATCGGTGGGGTATACGGAACTGCGCTGCACGCGAGTTTACAGAGAAACGAAAAACATTCTTGGGTCTGGAGGGTTTCAATGGAAACGAAATCAAGTGATATAATGGTAACAAGACCGATGGAAAAACTATTTAGATTTCTTTCAAAATTGTTCTACGAAAGGTTCTATGGGTGTGTTATAATAAAGTTTGAAAACGGCAAAGCCACACACATCGAGATGAACTCAACTAAGAAGTGGCAGTATAAGGATTTGCCGGAGGTGTGAATACTATAACTAACCATCATTCGAAATGGGGCTGGATTTTCTGAAGATTACACGGTAATATTTCAAAATAATAAATATACACAAAGGAAGCCGTTTTGAGGGAAATAGGTAGAAGAAAAAAATTTGCCTTTATGATGGCAGACATTAAAGATTCTACGGTAATGTACAGGAAAATTGGTGATGTGAGAGGCAAGAAACTCGTTTTAACCATCAGAGAGTTTATGATAAATTTAGTAAAAGAATATAATGGACAAGGTAAGGGTACAGAAGGAGATGCCTTTTTAGCATGGTTCCAAGATTCGAACGATTGTGTCAGATGCGCTCTGGAAATACAGCGACGGCTTGCAACCCGCAATCGTAACATCGATTTAAATATCGAGAACGGAAATAAGATCACTGTCAATATTGGACTACATAGAGGGAGAGCCGAACTGGATAAAAAAGGCGACCCCGAATTCTCATTGGACCTCAGCTTGACAAAGAGGATTCTGGATATATCAAAAGATGACCAGATATTTGCGTCAGAAGATTTATATAACGATTTGAAACCTGCACTCAGAAAAAAATTCAAACTTGTGGGACAGCAACAGTTCAAAGGATTTGATCACCAAGTAACAGTATATGAAATAAAAAAGTTCGGAATCGTTGAAATGTATTCCATAAGGGGAGAAGTTGAAGTCGACGAATGGACAGATTTCTTCAAAAACACAAAACATAAGTTGGACATAATGGGACATTCCATGATCCCGATATTCACAAAACATAGAGATATTATTTACAATCTTCTATACAAAGGATGCACGATACGCGTGCTGCTCTTGAACCCTTATGAGAATTACTTGCAACAATTCTCTCAGACCGATAGGTGGTTACCTTTTGAGTTAAGAGATAAAATCCATTCTACTTTGAAAATAATCTCAGATATAAAGGACCAAGCGAAGAAAAATGGCTGCTTTGGTATGATTGTTGATAAAGTTACGAACCAGATAATGTTTCGTGCCATGACGATATCAGACGACCGCGTCATGTATGTGCACCATTACCTAGGACATTCATCACACGGCGACAAGACCCCGACATACTTACTGGAGGGAAAAGACACAGAACATTTTAAGACTTTTTCAGAAGAGTTTAATTCAATGTGGGATGCGGCGGAATTCACAGATCAGATGAATTCCAAAAAACGCATATTACTCTATCTGGATCATGCAAAAAGAATATGGAATGTAATGCACGATGAACAAAATGCGGAGTTGTTGCCTCTTCCTAAACAGGTCATTATTTACCCGACATATATATGTTCGTTTCGGTGTCCGAATTGCATGTATAAGGATTTTAGAGGTCTGGATAGAGTAAGTATGAATGTTGACTTATTCGCACACATCCTAAATGATCTCGATAATTTGAGGAATAAATCAACAACAGGCTTGAATGAACTGACTTCCTGTGAAATCGCCGGCGGCGGCGAGCCGATGGAACATCATGATTTTGTAAAATTATTGAGCATAATATCTAAAAAGAAAAAAAGTGGTATGAAATTCGGTCTAATCACCAACGGAAAGTACTTAGAGGATGACCTCATGGAGGAGTCAGCGAACGTTTTTGATTATATAAGACTGAGTTACGTTGAAGGTTTGAAAACAGGGAACATAGAAGAATTGATGTTCTACATAAGACTTGGTAAGCTCGCTAATTATTGTAAAGGACAACCTCTTGTTGGAACAACAATCGGTGTCAAAATTCTAATGACAAAAACGAATAAAGACAGCATAATTGACATCGTTAAAAAAGCCCGTAGTTATGGTGCTACTCATATCAAGGTCAAATCTATTCGAGGTATGGATACCGTCGAACCCTCAAAAGAGGAAATCAGAGAAATGGAGGAAAAATTATACTCCCTGAAATCCTCCGACAACAGTTATGAGGATCTACAGATTGATGTGAGAAGAACTTCCTATCCGGAAAAATTCCGATGCTGGTTGAACCCCATTAGTCCGGTAATAGATCCCAACGGTGGGGTGTTTGTTTGCTTCGGATATCACAACGATCCCCAAAACATGGAAATTGGAAAGTATCGGATGAATTCCGAGAGTAGTCTCAGTGACTTCTGGGGCAGCAATGAGCACAAAAACATTATACAGAATCTGAGTGTGAAAAACATATGCAAAGCCAGTTATACATGCAACTGCCGGATTGCTGATTACCAACAAATGATTCAAGAAATTATCAACATGGAAAAGGTTTTGAAAAATAAGATAGAGAAGCCGTATTTTCCAAGATCCCGGGTGCCAGATTTCATCTGAGGTTCTTTCTTTCTGAAATAATTGAGGCTAAAGAATGAAAGCTATCATACCGGCAGCTGGCATGGGAACTAGACTATTTCCTATTACTAAATTCATTCCCAAACCCCTTGTCCCCGTTGTTGGCAAGCCATTACTGAACTACATAATGGAAAAAATAGAAATCCTGTCAGAGATAGATGAAATAATTCTATTGACAAATGTACATCAGAATTCTCACTTCATGAACTGGTCGAAGTGTTTTCGCTGGGGAAAACCTCTGCGGCTTTTTCCAATGTCGGGAGCAGGTCTAGTAAATGAACTACTGTTCTTCGCGAAACAAGACAATTTGATAGAGGATTTTATGATAATATTAGGAGATACTCTTTTCGACTGGAATCTGGACAGCATCGTGAACTTTTTCGCAGAAAAAAAGGAATCTGTAATTTCGTTATATGAAATGGATGATCTCGACAAGATCACCAGGAAATATGGTGTTGTTGTAATGGACGAAGACAGGAAGATCATTACATACACGGAGAAGCCAGAACACCCGCAATCCCATTACATAGACGCTGGATGCTATATTTTTACTGAAGGAACAATTGAATTCGCTCATGACTATCTTAAGACAATAAATGAGAACGAAAAAACGATCAAATCTATCGGACATTTCATACAATGGCTCGTCGCAAAAAAAAGACTCCTTGGGTATGTTCACAAGGGTACATGGTTCGATATCGGAACCATAGATTCTCTGAATGATGCCGTCCAGACTTATGAACAAAGGCTGTCTTTTTTTTTCGGATAATTGTGTGCACCTCTCCAATCGGGTGTTAGGAGGTAGGTATTCGGAATCCAGAATTCAGGGAATCCTATTTGTATAATTCTTCTTATTTTAACAATAACCATAAATTAAAACAAACTGTAGATTCCCATTGAGGCAGGTAAGGGATAGGGTAAATAGCGAATAAGCCTGTAGGCATTGAATAATCGAGCCTGAAGAAAAAGTTTTCAGGTATCGAATGCACGAGTCCGGAAGTCATGCGAGGAATCGCATGAGCCGGGCTTTTTGCATAAAGGAATAAACTAACCATGAATAATCCGAAGGAATACTATTCACAGATCACAAACATAGACATTGCCGAAGTCGCAAGAGAATTACTCGCAGACCGCATTACCGACGATTCTGGCAACGTCATTCACGTTGACTGTCCGCGGCACGTCAGCGTATCGCACCATTCGTTACACATAGACCGGCGCAATCAATTCTGGAAGTGCTGGGGCTGCGGTGTCGGCGATGATGTTCTTCATCTCGTGGAATTCATTCAATCCGGTGTCGTAACAAAAAACGCTGCCGGCAGGATGCCTGACACGCACCGCGCCGAACGGGATTATCTCGCACAGAAAGCAAGACTACCGCATCTTTCCCAGTGGAATCTGTTCCCTGAACAGCTCAAAGAGGTAGAGAAACGCCACTCTGAAGAAGAACTCGTTTTCGGTATCTTCACTGACATCGCAGAGTTTTACCATAAGAAGTTACTTGACATAAAAGATGTGTGGGATATGCTTTGCACTTTTTGCACAAAACACAATAATATAGATAGCAATGAACAGTTATTTTGAAAGAACCGTTACGCTTTTCTTGTGTTTTGTAATCCTGATGCCCTCGTGCGTTTCAATGAAACTTGACAATAAGTATGCCCGAAGCGAGGAGAAAAACCTTATGTGGCACGAGGGGCAGCAAATCGTTGTTGAAGAGATTGCAGGCGATATTAAGGTTGAGGCAGGCAAAGATAATGAGTTAACTGTAACAGGGCTGAAGACGGTTTCATCCGAATCGCTCACTGTGTCGCGTCGGGAGTCAGCACATCTCAAGATGGTTATCACAAGCCGTCATGATGAAATACTCATCGTTACACACCGACCGCCCCGCTGGCGCAGATTGAGCGGGCGGATTGACTACACCATAACCGCCCCTGCGGCAGCACCCCTCGTCCTGAAGACCGTCTCCGGGAATATTAAAGTGCGCAAGATGAAAAGTTCAATAAAGGCTGGAGCAGTAAGCGGTGATGTCGTCCTTGAGGAAGCGGGTGGTGATGCGGAAGTGCGCTCCGTAAGCGGCGGAGTTTTCCTGAAGGACTGCGAAGGCAAATTGGTCGCTGAAACAGTAAGCGGCGATATACGATTAGACGGAACTGCGCACATCGCACAAAATATCTCCTTTAAAACTGTCAGTGGAGACACCGACATTGCGCTTCCGACAGCATTTCAGGGAACGGTCAGAGTTTTTACAGTCAGCGGGGAAATAACATCCGATCTGCCGCTGCAAATCACAAATGAGGCAGGCAGAAGGCTGATGGAAGGCACAATCGGTGAGGGCGATGTGGAAATCGCGATCAAATCGGTGAGCGGAGATGTATATATACAGAGTGGGAAATAAAAAGGATCAGGTTGAGGTTAAGTTTTTTTCTGAAAAATATCTTTATATAATTTAGTTGTAGGGCGCGGTCTCCGCACCGCGCCGATTCACCGCGGCATACGGAGATGCCGCCCTACATCTAAGCAATCCGCAATTATTGTTAAATTTATTTCAACCGCTATCTTTGAGTTATTGTGAGTTATTTGGCGGATATGAAGCGATTATCAGTGCTTTTTCTTTTTTTCTCTCTTGCGGCGGCATCGGCAGATGCGGGTGAATCGCACCTCGTTCTGCTGCGCCAGCCGCCCGATACCGCAGTCGGTCAGGTCGCCTGGCGCAATTTTATAAATGCAGAGCAGGCGCCGGTCATCGCCGCACTTGAACGGCTGCGGGCTGACGGCAAGGTGTTCAACTTCAGGGCGCACTGGCTGATAAACAGCATCCGTGTGGAGGGGACGGCGGAGGCGTTCAGCGAGATTCTTGCGCTGCCGCAGGTGGCGGGGCTGGATACGGAAGAGCGTGTGCCGATGGAGGCGATCCCCCAGCCGCCCCGCAAGGCTGAACGCATCGCAGAGGCAACGGCAGAGACGGAATATTTTCAGGTTAAAGAAACCTTTGTTTACGAGGCATGGGAAAAATTCGGTCTGCGCGGGGAAGGGATGGTCATTGGCATGGTGGATTCTGGGATTGATCCCGACCACCCTGACCTTGCGGGAAAAATCAAGGGCTTCAAGACCTTCAATGAGTTCGGCGAGGACGAGGGGCTGCCGGCAGGGGACGACTACCCGACCATTCTCGGCGGCAGCGGTCACGGCACGAGCGTGGCGGGTCTTATGGTCGGGGGCGATGCGAGCGGAAAGACCATCGGGATGGCGCCCGAGGCGCAGATACTTGTTTCCTCTTTCAATGTGCATTCCACCACTACCGACGGCAAGGCGTTCCCGTCAAAAGACGCGCTTCTTTCAAGTTATGAATGGATTGCAGACCCTGACGGCAACCCCGCCACAGATGACGGCGCCCGCGTCATCGGAGGCTCTTACGGCGGACTCCAGACCGATGTCTACATTCCCTTCGTCAAGGCGCTGTATCAGAACGACATCGTCATCGTTAATGCCATCGGCAACAGCGGACCGGGCGCAGAGACGACTGTGTCGCCGGGCAACATCCCTGTATATGTTGTCGGCGTCGGCGCAGGCGGCGCGGGAACTTCACAGGGCATACTGAAACTGGCGAGTTACAGCAGCCGCGGTCCTGTCAAGTGGAATACAACGGAGTTCAGGGGCAGTTATGCGAAGCCCGATATTACCGCGCCAAGCGGCAGCAACTATACGACCGCTGTTGGCGGCGGCTACACCTCTTTCGGCGGCACAAGCGCGGCAACGCCTGTTGTCGCCGGTATCTGCCTCCTGATGTTCCAGGCAAAGCCTTCTCTGACCGCAGGCGAGGTTATTCAGATCATAAAAGACACGGCAAATGTTGATGACACAGGGAC
This sequence comes from bacterium, assembly GCA_040755115.1. Lineage (GTDB taxonomy): Bacteria > UBP15 > UBA6099 > UBA6099 > JBFMBQ01 > JBFMBQ01. Next base: position 30,886 of record JBFMBQ010000512.1, on the reverse strand, counting down.
GAGTTACATTGAAATTCCCAACAACAACTGGGGATATGGATTCATAAATGCCTACCGTGCGGTGTCCGCAGTGGTTGAGCCGGGGACGGTTATGGTGCAGATTGATCTCGGCGCAGCCGAGCGCGCAACGGTGCGCATCAGAGGCACAGGCTTCGTCCGTGATTATGCGAAAAACTCTGTCCTGTCTTTCCAATACGCTCCGGGCGATTACACACTTGAAGTTCTCGCAGACCAGTTCACCGCAAACACCTTCCCTTTCACGGTTACTGCGGCGCAGACGATAACTATTAACGACAGCATCACCGATGCAGCAACAGACGGCGGCATTACCGTCACCAGTCAATCGGCTGGACTTGTGCCGTGGTATTTATTCGCCGATGGAAAATCCGATGCCGTAATTGATGTTAAATTAGTGCGTAAGATTTCGTTCAATGATGGTGCGGACACCTGTTTCCGAACCGTCCCCGCCGCCGGCGCCGCCGTTGCGGTGCGCCTTGAATCGGGTGATGTTACATTGCCTACAGAGGAAACCACGCTTGATGAGAACGGCGCAGCACAGTTTTCAATCATCGCAGGGACGACGCCTGGCAAGGCGAAACTCAAACTCGCTCTGATTGACGAAACAAGCGGCGCAGAGTCAACAATTGAAAGTTACACGCTCAATCTGCTTCCTCAGCCGCATAGCCCGCCGAAAATATCCGATGTGAAAATCACACCGGAAAATCCAGCCGTTGGCGAACCTGTTGCCATCAGCGCAACCATCACTTCAGCCGATGCCGCATCCCTCACACCGCTTCTGAATTATTCCATTGACGGGGGGACGACCTTCGCCACGACAACGATGATCGCTATCGGAGGCAGCACATGGATCGCTACGCTTCAGGGGCAGCCGACAGACACCACCGTCAAGTATTTCATATCAGTAACTGACAGTTTCGGCAACTTCACCACCGAATCCAGAGGAACGATAAGAGACTGGAAAAACAACAAACAGTTCAAGAGCGAATTGACATACCTGCCATCGGATGAAGAGGGCGAGCCTCTCTACAACCAGATGCCGCTTGAAACAGGCAGCACGCTGCTCACCGATCCGCTGCCTGACAGGCGCGACATCGCAGGCCCGCTCGGCGTCTCGCACGACCTCGTAAACTTCTACTTTCTGCTCAGGTTGAAAACTGTCTTTGAAGCAGCCGACAGTTACACCGACCCAAGGAATGTTTTCGTCTTCGGCGTGCCAGTCTGGAAAGAGCAGCCTCTTGAATGGGATGTGGCAGCAGCCTTCCTGCCCGGCGCAAATGCTCTGCCCTCGCTCAATCTGCCCTCTATTGGTCTGCTGACGCCTTACAATTCTTATGAGACGGACAGGCAGATTGATATTGACTACGGCGAGGGCGATGACCTCATCTTCAAGGTGGCAGCCGAGCGCGTGCGCAGCAGGATGAGCGACGACAGCATCATCTTCTCCTTCGGCACATTGGCTGTCAACACCGAGCGATTCTACACTGTGGAAATGGATGTTACACCTCTGTTCCGATACTACCCGCGCGAGCACTACTTCGTTGTCCCCGGCGGTGTCCGATACGCTGTGCTGGATGAAGGCTGGAATCTTGTCAGCGCATCAATTATGACCGCCTCCGATAATCTGCCTGAAGTCGTGCAGAACAACGATGACATCTGGGGGCACACCGATTCAGATGGATATGTCAACAGGGGCGACGAACTGTTCACTTTCGCACAGCCCAAGCAGGCGATCTGGCTTTATGCGGTGACATCACAGGCGGTAAACACGCCGCCTGCCTCTTCATCACAGAACACAACGGATGTCAGCGTGAAAACGGGCTGGAATTTCTTTGCAAATCCTTATACATCAAACCTTGTATGGGATGATCTCATTACTGTTACCGACACGGACACGGGGACGACAAAAACCATCTCTGAAGCCGCCAGTTCAGGCGCTGACTGGCTCGTGAATGCTGTTTACTATTATTACCAAGGCGGATACCATCGCCTTGCCGACGGCGACACCCTGCAACCCGCGCGCGGATATGCTGTCTATGTCAGAAAGCCGCTCACCCTGCACCTGCCGAAACCGCAGTAGAGGCATTAATGACATCAATATCATGACCTGGCGTAATTAAATCAAATAATAAAAAATAGAACCACAGATGAACACAGATAAACACGGATAAACTGATATTTTAGTTTTTTGTTTAATATTCATTCCACCGCCCCATACTTGTGAAGTCCCGTTGGCAGGTAGTTCACGCCGAAAAAGGTGAGCAATACGAAAACGAAGCCGATGATAAGTATTATGTTCGTGCGTCTGCCCTGCCAGCCGCCGACGAAGCGAAAATGCAGATAGACGGCATAGCATATCCAGATGATTAGAGAGCCGATTTCCTTGGGGTCCCAGTTCCAGTATGCGCCCCACGCCGTTTGCGCCCACACCGCGCCTGTTACGATGCCGATTGTAATCATCGGGAAGCCTATTGCGATGAGGCGGTAGCACAGCGTATCAATGGTCTCAAGCGGCGGGAAGATGCGGTGAAAGCCGAGCAGGAGTTTTTTCTTCAGCAGCCACTCCTGAATGAAATAGACGAGAGAGGCGATAAAAGCGATGCCGAAGAAACCGTAACTGAAGAAGCAAACCGCTGCGTGAATGGGATACCAGTAGGACTTGAGCGCAGGGGCGAGCGGCGCCGCCTCGTGCGGATGAAACGCTGCAATAGAGAGGGCGATAAACACCAGCGGCGCTGCGAATGCGCCGATGGAGGGGCTGCGCAGGCGTCTCTCTGTGAAAAGATAGACCACCACGAACATAAGCGACATAAACGACATTGACTCAAACATCCCGAGGAAGGGCCAGCGGCCGGATTCCGCCATACGCAATATCGTGGAAGAAAGGTGAAAAATACCGCCGGTGAAAAAGACCCACCAGGAATATCGCTGGAAAAATTTGGCCTTCCACAGCAGCGCAAGTGAGTAAGACACCATCGCCATGGCATAAAACAGCAGACTGATCTCCAAGGTTATTATCATTTTTCGTTCTCCTCGCCCGGTGCCTCAAGCCCGAACAGCACGCGCAGCGCATCGGCGTAGGTAAGTCCGTTGCCTGTCTGCTGCAATTCTTTCAGGCGTGTGGTGGGCTGGTGCAGAACCTTGTTTATTATTGAACTGGTAATCTGTTCAATCAGCTGGCGGTCGCCCTCCGACAGTTGTTTCAGCCGTGACTCAAAGCGGTGCAGTTCGGCGTCGCGAATGCCTTGAATCTTTTCTCTGAACCCGGTGAGAATGGGGATCACTCCGAGCGATGCGTACCATTGCATGTAGCGGCTGGTTTCTTCTTCCACGATCTGCTCCACCTTGCCGATTTCTTTTTTTCGCTCCTGAATGTTGCGGTTCACGACCGCTTTCAGGTCGTCAATATCATACAGGAAGCAGTTTGTAACGGAGGCGCAAGCGGGGTCAAAGTCGCGCGGCACGGCGATGTCAACGATAAAGATCGGGCGATTTCTCCTGCGGCGCATAATTGACTGCATCATCGTGCGTGATACTATCGGCTGCGGTGAGCCTGTGGAACTGATGACGACATCAGCGGCGGCGACAGCGGCTTCAAGTTCGCCGAACGGCATAACGGCGGCGTGGAATTTTTCAGCGAGTGCAACTGCATGTTCGTATGTGCGGTTTGTAACTGTTACATTCTGAAGGTTGGCGGAGCGCAGGTGTTTGATGGAAAGTTCGCTCATTTTGCCTGCGCCGATTATCAATGCTGTCTTTCGCCCGAGGCTGCCGAAAAGCGTCCCGGCAAGTTCCACCGCCGCCGAACTCACAGATACCGCATTCTTGCTGATCTCGGTTTCAGCCCGCGCACGCTTGCCGGTCGCAACCGCACTCCTGAAAAGCGTGCCCAACACCTTGCCGAGCGCCCTCTGCCCGTCCGCCGCCTCGTATGCTTTACGAACCTGCGCAAGCACCTGCCCCTCGCCTACAACCATTGAGTCCAGTCCAGAGGCTACCCTGAAAAGATGTTTCACCGCCGCTTCATCGGTAAGTGTATAAAGAAACTTTTTGAGTTCCTCCGCAGTGCATCCGGCTTCCCGTGTGAGAAATTCCACGACAAGTTTTCGCTCTTCGTCGCCGTTGTCAGAGGCGAAATATACCTCCGTGCGGTTGCAGGTGGAAAGTATGTTCGCCTCTGTCAGGCGTCCCGATTCGCGCAGAACGGACAGAAGCGATGGGATGCGATCAGGGGGGAAATATATCTTCTCGCGGATTTCTACCGGCGCCGCCTCGTGGTTTAATCCGATTGAAAAGATGGTCATAAAAATCAGGCTTCAGGCATTTGTGCAGGGCGCAAGACGCTTGGCGCATGAATGAGTAAGACGGTAGACGGTAGAAGTGAGATGATCTTTAATCGTCTCCCATCTCCCGTCTCCCATTTACCATCTCCCATTATCTTAACTTCAGCCTATTTTATTTCCGTCTCGGATGTGCGGAACATTTTGAGGTCGTCCTCTGTTACCTTGACATCGCTTGTCAGCGCCTCTTCCACCTTCTCCTGAAGCAGTTCTCTGCTCAACTGTGCCCTTATGTCGTCAACAGTGAAACCGTGCGATGTGAGCGTCGCCTCAAATTCCGACTCAGAAGGGAAAGTAGTCTTTTTCTCGCGCAGCATCCTGTCAATCTCGGCGTCCGTTACCTCTATTTTGAGTTTTCTCGCCTCCTGCTGCAACAGCACCTCGTTGATCATTTTCTCAAGAAGTTCCTCCAGCATCTTCTTTTTCTCAGTTTCACCTGTTGCTGCTGCGCCCGTGCCGTGCGGCGAGGCGCTGCTCATTCCCATCCTCTCTCTCACCTTTGCGCGTTTCTGAAACTCCTGCGCCGAAATCTCCTCGCCGTTTATGACGGCGACATAGCCTGTGGTCTTCGTCAGGTCGGTTTCCTTTTCAATCTTTGATTTAGCGCGCACATCAACCAGCCACTTCTGTATCGCATCTTTTTTCTTCGTGAGCAGCACCATATCTTCCATAGAAGGCTGCTGCCGCGCGCCCGGAGCGGCTGGCGATGCGGGGGTTGCGGTTTGCGGCGACGAAGGCAAGGGGGCATCTATGCCGGTTTTTTTCTTGCCCGAGTATAATTGATATGCCGCGAATGCAACAACGAAGATAACGATCAGTATTATTATGTCCCTCAACATTTTCTTATTCATCAGTTTCATCTCCCGATCATAAAGATAAAAAATAATTTCCACAAAAAGTTTAGGTTATTATCGGATAATTTTCAATTCATGAACATTTCTGGAGTGCGACAATTCATTGTCGCTTTCAAAGACGGGAATTAATTCCCGTCGCAACAAAGCGGTGATGAATCACCGCATTCCGAAATTATTTCTTGATTTTTCGCAAGGAATAAAATAAACACAATGTAGAAAATAAAAATTCAGTGAATTATATTATGTGAGCAAGAACGATGAGATTGGCTTTGTTCGGCATACTAATCGGTATCTGCGCACTCCTGATATGGGCGAACCATGCGCTTGAAAGCGAGGTAATTCCTTATATGACTGAAACAACCCCGATTGAGGGCACGCTTGATGTCGGCTGGCGCGAGTGGAGTGATGAGGTTTTTCAGGAAGCAAAACAGAATGATCGCCTTATCCTGCTTGATCTGACCGCTGTGTGGTGCCACTGGTGTCATGTTATGGACACCACAACCTACTCCGACCCAGATGTGGTTGGACTTATCAAAAGGCATTATGTTCCGATTCGGGTTGACACCGATCGGCGCCCCGACATCGCCGCCCGCTACATCTCAGGCGGTTGGCCCACAACCGCATTCCTCACGCCGGACGGTATGGTGCTGCTCGGCGAGACTTATGTGCCGCCGGAGCGGATGAAGCAACTTCTCGTCAGGGTGCACACTTATTACAACGAGAAAAAAGATGAAATCCGGCAAACCATCAACCGCCAGCAGGAAGCAGGGGCGCACGGCGGTGCGCCCTCACTGAAACCATCAGATGCGCCATCCGAAAAAATCTTTGAAAAAGCCGCAAAACTTATTGCGGACTCCTTTGACGAGGTTCACGGCGGCTTTGGCTCGGAACCAAAGTTCCCCTCTTATGAAGTCCTGCGTTTCCTTTTTCTCCCCTACACTGAACGCAGGGATGAACGCCTGAAAAAGTTCCTGACACTGACGCTTGATAGCATGCAGGGCATCTACGACCCTGTGTGGGGCGGTTTTTATCGTTATTCTGTAAACAAAACATGGACAGAAGCGCACTACGAAAAGATGAGCGCAGAAAACGCTGAGGCTGCCGCCCTTTATCTGACCGCACATCAGGCTTTCAGCAAAGAAGAATACCTGAAGGTTGCTGAAGGGATACTCCAGTATGTTCAGCAGTTCCTGACGGATGCGGACGGCGGCTTCTATGCCAGCCAGGACGCGGATGTTATGAAGGACGGTAAATTAATCGCTGGGGAAGAATATTTCCGTCTCAACCGCAGCGAGCGGCTGCGGAAAGGGATTCCTTATATTGACAGGTCAATTTATGCGGACATTAATGGGAAGATGATCTCCGCTTTCCTCGCTGCTTATGCCGTTACAGGGAACGAGAGGTATCAGGAAATTGCCGAAAAGGCACTGGGGCGGTTCATCAATGACGGGTTTTCACAGGAAGCGGGCTTTTTGCACAGGATACCGCAGACGGCTGGCGGATTATCACTCTGCTCTGATCAGGCGGCAATGATACGCGCATTGCTTGATGGTTACGAATCAACGGGCAAGGACGAATATCTTCAACTTGCAGAACGGGCTGTAGAGATTATGGACAAAAATTTCGGCGCGCCCGACGGCGGATACTACGACATAACTGAAAGCGCTGAGGCGGCAGGTCTTCTTAAACGGCGCATCAAACCGCTGCCCGAAAATACTTCTATGGCAGTAAATCTCATACGGCTTTATTTCTATACAGGAAAAGAAGAATATAAAAACCTTGCGCGGGCGACACTTGCGGTATTCAAGGATGATTGGGAGAATTACAGTATATTCAGCGCACTGTATGCAGGCGCGGTTTATTGGTATCGCAACTTCCCGCTTGAGATCGCCATCGTGGGGAAGAAATCGGACGGCGGGACGCACTCGCTTTTGAAGGAGGCGCTTCACTTTTTTGAGCCGCGAAAAGTGATATTGATTCTTGATCCGAAAGAAGACGCTGACCGCCTCGCACAATTGCCTTATGTCGTGCGCCCGCAGCCTGTTATGTATTCGTGTGTTGAAACCGCCTGCTCAATGCCGATTTCCGAAGCGCAGAATGTCGTCCCAAATCTAACAAGATTTGTGAAAAAGTATCTATATTTTGAGAAACAATAACAGCCTGAAAGTATTTTACATAATATTAACAAGGAGCGAACAAATATGCCAGGGATTGCAGAACAGATCACGGAAAAACTCAAAGCGGCGATGAAGCGGAAAGATGAGACAGCGCTCAACACGATGCGCGCATTGAAGACCGCATTGCGATACAAAGAAGTTGAGGTGCAGCGCGCGCTTGAGGAGGGTGAGGTTTTGCAGGTGCTCCAGAAGGAAGCCCGCAAGCGGCAGGAGGCTGCGGAGGAATATCGCAAGGTGGGCAAGGATGAACCCGCAGAGAAAGAAGAGCGGGAGATGAAACTCATAAATGAATTTCTGCCTGCGATGCTGACGGAAGAAGAGATAGAGAAACGCGCACGCGAGGTAATCGCCGCCACCGGCGCCGCCGCTTCGTCGGACATCGGCAAGGTGATGAAGGTGCTGATGATGGAACTTAAAGGCAAGGCGGATGGGAAACTTGTCAATCAGGTCGTAACCCGCCTGCTCAGTAGTGCATAGTGCAAAATCCGTGTAAATCTGCGAAAATCTGCGTCTGGAAATCTGATAAATGAACAATAAAGAAAAAACCCGCGCGCCGCGAAACAGGACTGTCTCGCTCACGCCCGCAGAGAAGAAATTTTTCGGCAGAAAACTGATTAAACTTACCCGCAAAGTTGAAACCAGAGATATTGAAAACAAAACAATCTGCCAGAATCTTTTTGAAATACTGAATTTTCTCCCCGCAAATTTCGTTGATCTTCTCTTTATTGATCCACCTTACAACATCACAAAATCATTCAGTTCAAATCAGTTCAAAGAAATGACGACAGTGGAATATGAAGAATGGTTTGAAAAATGGTTTCCAAAACTTATAAATGTTCTCAAGCCCACCGCATCGGTGTATATCTGCGGCGATTGGCGCTCGTCAGCCGCAATTCACAGAGTCCTTGAAAGACATCATCTGATCATCCGAAACCGCATCACCTGGGAACGCGAGAAGGGCAGAGGGGCAAAGTCAAACTGGAAGAACTGTTCGGAAGATATATGGTTCTGCACGAAGTCGGATAAATACACTTTCAACATTGATGCGGTGAAACTTAAGCGAAGGGTAATTGCACCTTATACAGACGAAAACAGGATGCCCAAAGACTGGGAGAAGAGCGATGATGGCGGCTTCCGCCTGACGCATCCGTCTAACATCTGGAACGACATGACCATTCCCTTCTGGTCAATGCCTGAAAACACAGACCACCCGACACAGAAACCTGAAAAACTCCTTGCAAAAATCATTCTCGCAAGTTCCAATGAAGGCGATTTCGTTTTTGACCCGTTTTCAGGCTCCGGCACAACATCCGTCGTTGCGAAAAAACTCGGCAGGCGATACGCTGGCGTTGAGATTGACGAAATTTACTGCTGCCTTGCAGAAAAGCGGCTGCATCTTGCCGAGAAAGACAAGACAATACAGGGCTACGACGACGGGGTTTTTTGGGAAAGGAACACATTGCAGGATAGAAAACGAATAATGAGTCGAGTGTCAGAATTAAAGATTAAGAGGGAAATGAGAAAGTGAAGAAAATAGTTTTTTCCCTGCCCGCTGCCTGCTGCTAATACAACGCTGTTTTCTTAAAACACGGCGCGGTGCGGCAACCGCGCCCTACAAAAATTGGGTGTTTTTCTACTGGGGACATCCCTGCTTAAAGTATGCAGGCAAAGTTGCGAACAAAGACTAATTTTCGGGCACGGATTTCACGGATATAAACGGATTTTTATGCTGATGATCAGGGTTCAACGATTATATCAACGGGAGCGCTGTAGGCAGGGATGTTGTTATAGATGAATTTGACGGCGACGATGTGGCTGCCCGGGTCGGCGTCAGCGGGCACATCCACAGAGAAGAAAACGGGGACTTCTGCGAGCGGGTCTGCGTGAAAGGATTTTGCCAGTGGCGCGGTTCTGATGAGGCTGTGCGGACCGCCCTCCGTCCATGTTTCTATCGGGCTTACAAGCACTGCGACACCATCAAGCGGCTGATCGTAAGGGTTGCGGAAGAGCACCTTCAGTTCGCCCTGACTGCCCCGCGGGATGCGGACTTCCAGCTCAGGGGTGCTCCATACATGGTTGTTGAAAAGGGTTTCTGATCCGAGGAAGGCGGTGCCCCACATGGCGGCATCGTCAGCGCCGGCAGTTCCGCCGCCGACACGGATTGCTATGAGGTTCTCTTCGCCGTAGCGTATCTTTCCTGAATGTATCAGCGGGCTGACTTGGTAGCCGTCTGCGGACTTCTGGACGCGGTCGCCGTTGATGTAAACGGTGATGTCCGCGCCGGGTTTGCGCTCGTAGAACATCTGCATATCGCCCATTCCTTTCGGGATTACAAACCGTCTTCGGTACCATTTAACGGCGCCGGCGGTTGCGGCGAAGCCTTCGCTCCAGAAGCGTGCGAGCGGGAGCGTTTTCCATGCGGAGTCGTTGTATTCGGGCGATTCCGCGCCTGCGGGGTCGCCCTCGTGAACCTTCCAGTTGCTGAATGTCAATACATCTTCGGACGAAGCATCTTCCGCGTGGAATAGCGCCGAAATGTAGTGATCGGGTAATTTTTTCACATCAACGCCTGAAAGCGTTACAGTATATTCCCGCACCTCGCCCGGCTTCAGTGCGTCGGTGTTGATGTCCTGCTCGTCAGCCGTTACCCCCGACGGTGTTATAAGACGAACAGAGCCTGAAACATCGTTTTTCATTAAATTGCTTGCAACGGTAACCTTTATCTTCATTTCTCTATTATCAGGCGAGAACATACCCGGTTCTATTACCACCGTAACCGGCTGGTTTCGCATTGATGCGGTATTCTGATTTGTTTCCCAGTAGCGAGTGAAAACGGGTGCGAATTGTTCGGAATCGGGTGCGAGCGGGACAGCGGTTTTTACAGGTTCGGAAGCGATGTTTATCAGATATGTGTTAATTTCAAAAGGATTCAGAGTGAGTTCAAAGCCGTCCTGCGTGAGTGGCAGAGATGATTTTACAGGATTTTCAATCATATCTGTCTGGGCAACGGATTTTATCGGTTCATAGAATTGCAGTTCACCTGCGGATGCGAAGCCGGTCGGCTCGTAAAACCTTACGGCGAAGGTGTCGGGGGATGTGGAAGTTGCATCGGGTTCACTGGCAACGAATGGGAAGCCAGCGGGTTTAAGCGCAGTGATGACGGCGTCTGTGCCCTGAGTGGACAGGAACGATTTAACGGCTGGCAATTCCCCACCGTGCTGCCGGGTGGTTACGGGGTAGAGGGAATGATTGAATTCCCAACCTGTGCGGTAAATCTTTGCCGAGCGCCAGTCGCCTGTGTGCGGGACGAGACTGTATTCATAGATGTGGTTCCAGTTTTCAACTTCAAGGTTGCGTGAGTAGAGGCGTCCGGAAGGCGAGCCGGTGGAACTTCTCATCAATGTCATCGTGAGGGTGTCGTTGTTTTCCACGCTGTAACCCGTGTGCCCGCGGTCAAGTAGCGCTATGCCGAATGGTTCTATCGTGCCCGTTATGCTTGCGGCGTTCACATTTTCCACAAGTCTGATATTGCCGTCCTTCTCAAGTTGCGCCGTGAGAAGACTGACGGCTTCTTGAAGTTTTGCGGCGTCTTTTGCTTCTACGATCAGCACCGGGATAGGTTTGCGGTCTTCGGTTGCGGTTACCGAATCCGCCGGCTGGACGAACAGGAAGGCGTAGCCCTGTTTATCAAGTTGAGTGGTGAGGGTGTCGTGTGCATTTGAGGATAAACTTTCAACTAATTTATTGGTGTATGCGTTGTTTTCTGCGCCGAGCGTGATGCGAAAGCCGTAGTATTCGTTCGTGCGTTGTTTTTTGTCGTCGGTCGGCGTTGTTGTAACGCCTTTTCTTGCGAAGGCGCGTGCGAGTTGGTTGGAGAGGCTGCGCACAGCATCGTCGTCCGGAATAACGAGTTCTCCGATAGCGAGCGCAAACGAGGTTTTCACATCGCCTTTTCCGTCAGTAAATTCAAGGCGTGCGGGCGAGGTGAAATCCATCCACATATAGGCGGGGTATTCGCGCCCGCGCTTTACGCCGGGTTCGCGCCAGAAATCGTAAAACATGAACTTTTCGGTGTTTTTGTCGCGTCCGACTGCTGCGAAGCGTTCGCCGAAGACAGGGAGTGCGCCGCTGACGGATGCCGGAAAGCCGACTTTATAGAGATAATCCGTTTCTTTGAAATCAATCAGGTGCGTGCGGAAATCAATGCGGCGGAGATTTTTGTAGAGGATTATTTCCTGTGTTCGGCGGCAGAGGACATCTTCGTTTTTCGTCTGAAGAAGCATGTCGTTTCCATCGTAGATTTTGACTTTGTCAGTTTGCGGCGCACCATTAACAATGATGCGCGCAGCAATTGGACCTGATTCAACCTGCACTTTTTCTGCCGGGTAATCGCTGGAGCGCCACACCTGTCCTGTTGAATGGATGCTCCAAGGACCTTCCACCTTTGCGTTGTTTTCTTTGATGGCGAAAATTTCGTTGCCGACGCCGGTTTGCGGATTGATGTATTCTTTCTGTTCCGTTTTTCCATAGAGGCTTACGATGCCGCCGCCGCGGGCGGGGTCAACTTTTATGGTGAAGAAATCGTTTTCGGCGGTTGTGCCGTCAGTGCGTTTTGGGATTACATCCTTGGGCATATTGTCGGATGGGACAAGGTAGTAGGCGGCGTAACCGAGAGAGGGAACAGCGGCGATGAAGAGGATGTCCGCCCGTTTGTAGGGCGGCGCGCCTGCGTTCCAGGCGAGTTGGAAAGGCACGGGGCTGCCTTCGGAATCAACGAGATTGAAACCGTTGGCAGGCGTTGTAAGAGGAATTGAAAGGTTGACGGGTTCGGAGCGATCCCAGTTGAGGCTGTTGAAGATGACGACGGGGATGGCATTTGAGGGCGCTGAGGATTTTGTATCAATGTTTGCGGTTATGAGTTTGAGGGCATTATCGCGGACGGATGAGGCGAGAGAGAGCGATTCGCGCCAAGCGGTGAGGAGGTCAAGATTTACATTTTCGGTATCGCTGCCGGTGAGGGCGTCGTGGTGCTGCCCGAAGAGGAGGAGCCGCCAGGCTTTGTCCAGAGCGGCGTGGGGGTAGAGCGCGCCGAGGCGTGTGGCGATGGAGGCGAACTTTTCGGCGTCGGCGAGGGTGATTTCGTTCCAGCGGTTTGCGAGTTTCGTGTCAGTGCGCGATGAATAGCAGCCCGGCAGCAGCGGGGTGTGGTCGCGCGATACTTCCGGCATGACTATGCCGCGTTCTTTGATCGCGGTGCGCACGGCGTTGAAATAATCGCGGTGAGTGCCGACGATGACTTCAAAGGATTTGGTTTTTTTAATGAACTTGCTGATTGTTCGGTCGGGTTCGGAGAAATCGCCGCCCGACATAAACATCGCATTGCCGTGGAGTTTGTATAATGAGAGGTCGCGCGCCTCAAGGAGAGTGGTTGCTGCGGTGCCGCCGTAGCCGATCTGTTTTGCGAGTATGGAGGAGCCGTCGGGAGCGAGCCAGAGGAAATCGTGAGGCAGATCGGTGAGGTTGCCGCGTGAGAACTGTGCGGCGGTGTGGCCTGTTTTGAGCAGAATCTGCGGCAACTGGACAGCGTGACCGAACACATCGTGCTGCGCACCGACTTCAACCTGTGTGCCGAAAGCGGCTTCCTTGAAAATCTTGCCGTAGATGAAATTGCGGATAAGCGCCTCGCCGCCGACGCTTGCCTCGTCCGGCTCGCTGTAGCCGCCTGTCAACTCAATGCGGTTTGCGGCGATGAAGTCAAGGAGCGGCTTGCGGTTACGGGGATAGGCGTCCCAGTAAGGTTTGAGGTAATCCACTTCGCAGAGGACGAATTTCGTGCGCTCGTCTGTGGGCAGGAATTCCAGAACCTGATGAAGGATGGAGAAGGCGCGCATCGTTTCGCCCGCCTGACTGTTCGTCCAGACAGGGTCGTAGTGAAAATGGGGTATGATGAAAGAGCGGTGCTTTGGCGTGCCGTCTTTAGCGGTGATATTCACATTTGACATAACGAAAGCAGAGAAGATAATCAGCGAATATAAAATTGTTGTCGTAATTATTTTACGCATTGGGCACCTCTTCTTCATTATTATTTGATTTGCGAACCCCGAACTGCGATTAGAGCCCCGCAACCGCTCAACGAGAGCCGGTTTTCCCGCCCGCTTATTTTAACATGTATCGGAAGCATATATTGCACCAATTAATAAATTAATAAACAATAATGAGATTCAATATCTGTCGCCTTATCCTGCCGCGGACAGAACGAAAGCAAAAAACGAAACCAAAGTTTTTAATTCATTCAATTGCCTGTTTATAAAAGTTATTCTGTGTCAAAAAAAAATTTTTTTAATTGTATTGACTAATTTTTCAGATGTGGTTAAATTATATGTAGTAAAAAGAAGGAGTTGAGGAAAAGCCTGATATTGAACACCAGAGCAACAAACCAGAGGAAGTTTATTTATTAGAGGAATAGTTCGGTGGTATAACTTGGGAAAAAGCCCCGAATTATTCGGGGTTTTTTTATCGGAATAAAATGGCTTAAAGCCGGCGAACCTTGACAAGTGCATAGGCTAGAGAAGTGGGTAGGCAGATTTTGATCTTAGTGAAAAGATGAGGGTCAAGCGAGCAAGGGCATGCGGTGGATGCCTTGGCACTGGGAGGCGACGAAGGACGCGGCAGGCTGCGATAATCTACGGGGAGGAGCGAGCATCCTTAGATCCGTAGGTCTCCGAATGGGGAAACCCGGCGGGGGTAATGCCCCGTCATCCGCACCTGAATAAAATAGGGTGTGGAGGCGAAGTGGGGGAAGTGAAACATCTCAGTACCCCGCATAAGAGAAATCAACCGAGATTCCCTTAGTAGTGGCGAGCGAACGGGGAGAAGCCTAAACCGTGGCGATGTCAAGCCCACAGGCGTTGTCGCTGCGGGGTTGCAGGGCAGATGCGCGTTCGGCTGTGGCCGGGCGGCAGAGTTACAAACCGTTCCTTTAGTGCAAGTCTCTGGAAAGTGACACCATAGAGGGTGACAGTCCCGTGCACGAAAGGGGAATGGCTCTGGCATCTGTTCCTAAGTACCATGGGACACGGGAAATCCCTTGGGAAACTGGGGGGACCACCCTCCAAGGCTAAATACTACCTGGTGACCGATAGTGGACAAGTACCGTGAGGGAAAGGCGAAAAGAACCCCTGTTAGGGGAGTGAAATAGAACCTGAAACCGCATGCCTACAAACCGTTGGAGGGCTATGCCATGTGCGTTTCGGCGCGCACGGAATGCCTGACAGCGTGCCTTTTGTAGAATGAACCGGCGAGTTATGGTGCGCAGCAAGGTTAAGGGGTTACAACCCGGAGCCGGAGCGAAAGCGAGTCTGAACAGGGCGACCCAGTTGTGCGCTATAGACCCGAAGCCAGGCGATCCATCCATGACCAGGATGAAACATGGGTAAGACCATGTGGAGGTCCGAACCAGTGTCCGTTGAAAAGGGCTTGGATGAGTTGTGGATAGCGGTGAAAAGCCAACCGAGCCTGGTTATAGCTGGTTCTCCCCGAAATGCCTTTAAGGGCAGCCTCAGGAATTTAGCCTGCGGAGGTAGAGCACTGAATGGACTAGGGGCCTTCACCGGTTACCAAACCCAATCAAACTCCGAATACCGCAGGTGAGACCCTGGGAGTGAGACTGCGGGGGATAAGCTCCGTAGTCGAGAGGGAAACAGCCCAGACCGTCGGCTAAGGTCCCTAAGTCAGGCTAAGTGGAGAAGGATGTTGAATTACAGAGACAACCAGGATGTTGGCTTAGAAGCAGCCACCATTTAAAGAGTGCGTAATAGCTCACTGGTCAAGTGGCTCTGCGCCTAAAATGTAACGGGGCTTAAGCCTGACACCGAAGCCACGGACTTCGTCTTGCCGCTGCGGCGGCGAGCGGAGTGGTAGGGGAGCGTTCTATCGTGGAGTGAAGCCAGACCGCAAGGACTGGTGGACTGGATAGAAGTGAGAATGCCGGTACGAGTAGCGAGAGATGAGTGAGAATCTCATCCGCCGCAAGCCTAAGGTTTCCTGGGGAAGGTTCGTCCGCCCAGGGTCAGTCGGTCCTAAGCCGAGGCCGAGAGGCGTAGGCGATGGCTAGCTGGTTAATATTCCAGCACCACCTGTGCAACGCTTGCACTGATGGGGTAACGCAGGAGGGCAGGTCATCACACGGATGGAAGTGTGTGTTCCAACTCTGTAGGAGGGGTGCGTGAAAATGCATGCGCCCATTCAACTCTGAGGGGAAGGAGGAGCGGCATCTTCGGATAAAGCGAACTGACCGCACTCATACTGCCAGGAAAAACCTCTAAGGAGGAGCACAGGTGACCGTACCGTAAACCGACACAGGTAGGCGAGGAGAATATCCTAAGGCGAGCGAGAGAACCCTCGTTAAGGAACTAGGCAAAATCGCCCCGTAACTTCGGGAGAAGGGGTGCCCCGGTAGGGCAGAGGGCAGGTTAACTCCTGCTGCTTAGCCCGAGGGGGCCGCAGTAAAGAGGCCCAGGCGACTGTTTAGCAAAAACACAGGTCTCTGCTAAGGCGAAAGCCGATGTATAGAGACTGACGCCTGCCCGGTGCTGGAAGGTTAAGGAAGTGAGTCAGCCCCTTTCGGGGGGCGAAGCCCACGACCGAAGCCCCAGTGAACGGCGGCCGTAACTATTGTTTGGACCACAGTAGTTATAAAATCTGGCTATATGCTGGAAAATCCTGTCAGGCTGACAGTACATCCGTTATATCAAGGGACGGGTCGTAACAATCTGTCAGATAGGGACAATCAGCAGGAAAGACCTGAAGAAGGGAGTCAGCCATGAGACCAGAGATAGGTTATTATCTGGCAGGCTTCGCTGACGGAGAAGGAAGTTTCAATATTTCCTTAAGACCCCGCGCAGATTACAAAACGCCGTGGAAAGTCTCCCTGTGTTTCAATATCTCACAAAGGGACAAGGTTATCCTCGCGCTGTATAAACGCCATTTAGGCTGCGGGACATTGAGAAGCAGACCAGACGGCGTCTGGTATTACGAGGTAAATAACTTCAATGCTCTTTGGGAGAAAGTAATCCCGTTCTTCAAGAAATACCGTTTTCTATCCGCGAAGAAGAAGCGTGATTTCTCAAAGTTCTGCAAGGCGGCTGAGATGATCCAAAAAGGGGAGCATCTCACAGAAGAAGGGATAAGGAAAATTCTTGAAATACGGCGTGAGATGAACGACGGCGGCAAGCGCAGGTACAGCGAAGGGAAGATACTTAAGAAGTTTCAGGAATCCTCAGAGACTATACGCCAGACATCTGATTTCAACAGATTGGATGATGATATAGTCCGGTCTTCCGGTAAACCGGAAGTTAACATCAACGAACGGTCCTAAGGTAACATAAGTTGCCCTTTATATCAATAATGATATAAGCGCATCCGGCTGTATGCTGGAACATCTGGTTAGTATCCCACACTACCTTGAAAAATTTTGAGGTAACAATGTGATGGGTGCAGACAATCAGCAGGAAAGGCTAAAAACCACAGGCTGGATAGTTGGCTTTATAGATGGAGAGGGATGCTTTTCTGTAACAATTCAGAAGGCTTCAACATCTATAGGCTGGCAGGTATTTCCCGAGTTTGTAGTTACACAGGGCGAAAAAAGTCGGCAATCTTTAGAATTACTTAAAGAATTTTTTAGTTGTGGGAATATCTTTATAAACCGTAGACATGATACTCATAAAGAACACCTTTATAGGTATTGCGTCCGCAGTTTGAAAGATTTGCAGGACAAGATAATTCCTTTTTTCTTGGAAAATCCATTGCGAACCGCGAAGAAGGATGATTTTCAGAAGTTTGTACGGGTTGTTAAGATGATGAAAGAAGGTAAGCATCAGACATTGGAAGGTATTAAGGAGATAGCCGAAATCGCCCAAACTATGAACAGGAGAAAAATATCACGGTTTTTAGCATCCTCAGAGACTGAACGCCGGACATCCTGAAAGGGTGAAGATACAGTCCGTACCCTGTGGCGACACAGGGAGACTGGCAGAAATGACCAGTCCGCTCTGGGAAACCAGAGTTACAAAGTAACAGATTAGAGCGAAATTCCTTGTCGGGTAAGTTCCGACCTGCACGAATGGCGTAACGATCTGGGCGCTGTCTCAACGAGGGACTCGGCGAAACTGCACTACCCGTGAAGATGCGGGTTACCCACGAAAGGACGGAAAGACCCCGTGGAGCTTTACTGTAGCCTGGCACTGAACTTTGGTTTGTCCTGTGTAGGATAGGTGGGAGGCTTTGAAGGGGGGTCGTCAGGTCCCCTGGAGCCAACCTTGAAATACCACCCTGGGTAAGTCGGAGTTCTAACCCTGCGCCGTTAGCCGGCGGGGGAACAGTGTCAGGTGGGCAGTTTGACTGGGGCGGTCGCCTCCCAAACTGTAACGGAGGCATTCAAAGGTACCCTCAGCACGGTCGGAAATCGTGCGTTGAGTGTAAGGGCATAAGGGTGCTTGACTGTGAGACCGACGGGTCGAGCAGATGCGAAAGCAGGACCTAGTGATCCGGTGGCGCTGCGTGGAAGGGCCATCGCTCAATGGATAAAAGTTACCCCGGGGATAACAGGCTTATCTCCCCCAAGAGTTCACATCGACGGGGAGGTTTGGCACCTCGATGTCGGCTCGTCGCATCCTGGGGCTGGACAAGGTCCCAAGGGTTGGGCTGTTCGCCCATTAAAGCGGCACGCGAGCTGGGTTCAGAACGTCGTGAGACAGTTCGGTCCCTATCCTTCGTGGGCGCTGGAGATTTGAGGGAGTCTGTCCATAGTACGAGAGGACCTGGATGGACGGACCTCTGGTGTACCTGTTGTCGCGCCAGCGGCATTGCAGGGTAGCCATGTCCGGTCGGGATAAGCACTGAAAGCATCTAAGTGCGAAACCCATCCCAAGAAGAGATCTCCATGCATCGCAAGATGCGAGAGACCCCTGAAAGATTATCAGGTTGATAGGCCGGGTGTGTAAGCGCAGTAATGCGTTGAGCAGACCGGTACTAATTGGTCAATCGCTTGACCCTTTTGTAATCATTAGTTAATTATATCTGCTTTCCGCTTCTCGCCTGTGCACTTGTGAAGAGTTGCTGAAAAAACAACAGAAAGGAGGTGAATTCACAATAACTGAAAGAAAGCGGATATAATGGATGGGAAAACAGAAAGAGTTAAAAAAATATTAGAGAAAATTCATAGAATATGGGAAAAGTAATTGAGAAGGTAAAACTATCAAACATATTTGACGGTAAAAAATCAATTAAAGTTGATGCGGTCATTGATACCGGCGCAACGCTGATGACATTGCCTCAAAATCTCGTGTATGAATTAGGACTAAAAAAGATAAGAGAAGCAACGGTTAGATATGCAAATAACAAGAGAGAAAAGAAATATGTGTATGGAGCGATAGCCCTTGAGATTAAAGGGCGAAAAGGCATTTTTGAGGTATTGGCAGAGGCGGAGGGTTCACAACCTCTTGTAGGGCAGGTAGTTTTAGAAGCCTTAGACTTTATCGTTGATCCAAAAACTAAAACCTTAATGCCCAATCCTTTATCGCCAGATATGCCAATGGTAGAGTTGCTCTCTTTGCGATCTTTGAAAGAAAAATAAAATAATTTTCCCGGCGGCAACAGCGGAGGGGAAACACCCGTTCCCATTCCGAACACGGAAGTTAAGCCCTCCAGCGCCTATGGTACTTCAGGGGCGACCCTGTGGGAGAGTCGGACGCTGCCGGGTTTTTTTATTTATACTATAAGGATGTTATAAAAATTGGTATACTAAAATAATCTAAGTATGCGCCGTGATAAACTTGTAAAGAAACTCGCAAAAGGCTCGTTCAAAAATGTATCTTTCAAAGACGCTGTTAACCTGCTTGAAGGATTCGGTTTCAAACTTGACCGCATTAGCGGCAGCCACCACATCTTCATTCATAATGGAATCCAAGAGCAGGTCAATCTTCAGGAAGTAAAGGGTGAGGCGAAACCCTATCAACTTCGTCAGGTTTTACGATTGGTTGAAAGATATAATCTTCGCCTGGAGGACTAACTATGAGCGATTATCACATCAACATCTTCTACAGTAAGGAGGACGGTGGATACATCGCCGATATTCCGGATTTGGATGCCTGCTCTGCGTTTGGTGAAACACCTGAGCGCGCTCTGACGGAACTGGAAATCGCCAAGAAGGCTTGGATTGAAGCTGCCCGTGCGGCGGGCAAATCTATACCTCCACCCAGGTATAAGCCAGTAATTTACCAGATTGCGCGATAGTGCCGAAGAAATGAAGTCGTGGAGTTATTGCACTTGTAATGATAGAGGTATTCATCATTTTATGCCGTAGATCCTCTCAATTTCTTCCCTGTCATCATCTGTTTTAAGCCCTCCAGCGCATAATGGTACTTCAGGGGCGACCCTGTGGGAGAGTCAGACGCTGCCGGGTTTTTTTATTTTCCTTGATGTTTGTAGAGCACCGGCTATAATTTACAGTAGAATTTATACGAAAAATGATTGCCAATTAATGTTCGGGACAATTCGTGCTGAAAGTAAAAAACTTAACTCATGAATATGCCGATTTTATCATAGATGGAATGTCACCATCTGAAATGGTTGATATGTTGATGGAAGTTAATGGGGCTTCATACAAGAGCGCAATTGGTATTGTTAATGATACCATTGGCGATAATTATGTGGTCATTGGCGCCTGGGCTGTGAGTTATTATACAACTCCGAGGGCAACCGCTGATATTGATTTGATGATACGCAAGGGATATTATGAGAAACTCATTGACAGGTTCAGAACTTCAGGAGCAGTAATTAATGAGTATTCCAGCACTGCCGCTCAAGTTATATATGGTAAAGTGAATCTGCATTTATTAGAAATTATGCCAGAGCAACATTTTCTTCTGGATAATAAAGTCGCAGATAAATTGGGCGATGAGAAGATCTACTATTTAGAAAAAAATAATCTGATAGCCGTAAAAATATCATCAATTATGTCGCCAGACAGAAGTGCGATCCAGACAAAGCAAGATGAATTGGATATGATGAAATTGATGGAGAAAGACACCGATATAAAGAGTAAACATAATATAGATAGAATAAAAGAAACATTAATGAAATTGGGTGCATCATCTGATTATGCTGAGAAATTGATTGGTGAGTTTATACTCAAGTGATATTAGATATTATGCAATTCTTAAATTAATAACTTTCAGCGATAAAAGATAATCTATATATTACACAGATGTAGGGACGCACTGCCATGCGCCCCTACATTATTTATTGCCATGAAATGATGAAAAAATTATTAACAACATCATGTTTTTTATACTAAGGTGCGTTCAAAAACTGTCATTGCGAGGCGCGCAGCGCCGTGGCAATCTCATTTTTTTACATTTGTTAGTAATCGTTTGATTGCAACTCGGTATTAATTGTTGAAAAATAAGGAAGCCTCTATATAATATCAAAGTTAAACCATTGAAAACTATAATAAGATTAAAACAATTTTGTAAAGCAGTCCCCTTTCTGTTGTTGGCTATGATTCCTGTCTGCTGTGGTGAGGCGATACCGGTGAGCGAATACGAGCGCGCTGAAAATGGACTGATTTTGAAAATGCAGCCAGGGAAAATGAAAATAGAGGTCTGCGCTGAGAATATCCTGCACATTGTTTATACTCCCATAGATAAATTTCCTGAGAGAAAAAGCCTGATGATTGTTGATAAACCTCGCCCTTCAGTGAAATGGGACTTGAAGGAAGACAAAGACTTCGTATCACTTACAACTAACAAGATTCAGGCAGAAGTATCAATGAAAACCGGCGCGATAACTTTCTACTACGAGGACGGTGTTGTCGTCCTGCGGGAGCCGGCAGCGGGCGGAAAAACAATGACCGAAGCCGATGTCCTTGGTGAAGATGTTTATCATGCAGAACAGAGTTTCGTTTTATCCGCAGATGAAGGGCTTTATGGGTTGGGGCAATATCAGGAGGGGATAATGAATTACCGCGGACACGATGTCCTGCTCGCACAGGCGAATACGGTCGCCGTCGTTCCATTTCTGCTTTCAACGAACGGGTACGGCATACTGTGGGACAACTATTCATTAACAAAATTTCATGACGGTGAAGACGGGACTTATTTCTGGTCGGAGGTAGCGGATGCCATTGATTATTACTTCATCTATGGACCTGATGCGGACGACATAATTGCCGGCTACAGGGAACTCACGGGATATGCGCCGATGTTCGGGAAATGGGCTTACGGATACTGGCAGTGTAAGGAAAGATATAAAACGCAGGATGAATTGACAGGTGTCGCAAAGGAATACAGGGAGCGGCGACTTCCTCTGGACAGCATTGTGCAGGACTGGCAATACTGGGGCGACCTCGGCTGGAATGCTATGGATTTTGACAGAAAAAATTTCCCCGATCCTGAAGGTATGATCCGCGAACTGCATGAGAAATACCACTTGCATGTGATGATTTCCGTCTGGACGAAGTTCGGACCTGAAACTCCGATATATAAGGAAATGAAAAACAAGGGTTATCTTTATTCCGTCCCCGACAGTCACGGCAGTTACACTTACGACGCTTTCAACGGCGATGCACGAAAAATTTACTGGGATCATATCAAGAAGGGATTTTTCTCAAAGGGGATGGATGCCTGGTGGTTGGATGTAACCGAGCCGGAATTTGACCATGCGCTGACACAAGAGCATACGATAGAAATGATGAAGAGCGCTGAACGAACTGCGCTTGGTTCAACGGCAAGATATTTGAATGCGTATTCGCTGATGACGACTAAAGGTGTCTATGAAGGGCAGCGTGAAACCACATCGGACAAGCGCGTTTTTATTCTTGCGCGTTCAGCGTTTGCAGGTCAGCAGCGGCATGCGGCGGTAACCTGGTCGGGAGATATTTTATCCACCTGGGATGTATTCAGGAAACAGATTTCCGCTGGGTTGAATTTCAGCATGGCGGGGATTCCTTACTGGACGACGGACATAGGAGGATTTACCGTAAAATACGGGAGCGGACGCAAAAATGACGAATTTCGTGAATTGTATGTGAGGTGGTTTCAATACGGCGCATTCTGCCCGATTTTCCGTTCACACGGGTCAAGCACGCCGCGGGAAATCTGGCAATTCGGCGAGCCGAAAACATGGGCTTATGACACGCTTGAAAAATTTGACATCCTGCGCTACCGCATGCTGCCGTATATATATTCGCTGGCGTGGAAGGTTACGAGTGAAGGCTACACGATTATGAGGGGACTGCCGTTTGATTTCAGAAGCGATCCAAACATACTCGGCATCGATGACCAGTTCATGTTCGGTCCTGCAATACTTGTAAATCCTGTTACGAAACCGATGTATCATATTGAACGGCTGACGCCTTCACAGAAAATGCTGAAGGAAAAACATGATGCGAAGATAGACGGGAGAATAATCATCAATAAAGAGATAAGGAGCCGCAGCGTATATTTACCAGAAGCGGCAGCCGGCTGGTATGATTTCTGGACAGGAAAGTTCTTTGCTGGCGGACAGACGATTGAAGCGCCTGCACCGATAGACATTATGCCGCTCTATGTGAAGGGCGGTTCTATTATTCCTATGGGACCTGAACTCCAGTATGCGGCGGAAAAGCCAGCCGATCCGATAGAGTTGCGCATCTATCCGGGCGCCGACGCAGACTTCATCATATACGAGGACGAGGGCGACAATTACAATTACGAAAAAGGTGTCTATTCCATCATACCGTTGAAGTGGAACGAATCAGCCCGATCACTTACCATCGGTCAACGCATAGGTTCATTCCCCGGCATGCTGACAAAAAGAACCTTCAACATCATATTGGTTACCGAAAACCGCGGCGTTGGAGTCCAGGCGGTAGAAAAACCCGACCGAATCGTTACATATACGGGGGATGAGATCACAATCAATTTTAAATAGGTGTGGGGGCGTTGAAATTATATTTTGCAGGGCGGCATATCCGTATGTGCCACCCCCAAACTCGTTTGGGGGTGCCACAAGGCGCGATGTGGAAATCGCACCCTACATATCTATGGTATCATGAATAAAATTTTATACATCACTCGCTATGCGTTGCGCAGAAGGCGTTTTATAAAAATTCCACTTCTAATCATCTTATTGTCAGGTCTTTTTTCATTCATAACTGCCGTCGGCGTTCTTGCCGATGAAGATACAATCAAAGGGATAATCAGCGAGACTGACTACGAACTATATCTGATGCAGAATGGTCTCCCTTATCCTTCGGATTTCAAAAGCCGCTCCGGCAGCAGAACTGAAAGGATCGGTCTGGACGGAGAGTGGCTTTTTCAGACAGATCCTGAAGATAACGGCGTTAGTGAAGGGTGGTTCAAGCCGGAACACACGCGGGAAGACTGGCGCATAAGCACAGTTCCGGGTTCCTGGAATGCGATTTTCCCTGATTTATTCCGCTATAAAGGTGACGCATGGTATGCGAGGAAAGTCGGGAAACTTTCAGACATAAACGATAAACTCGCTATAATCAGGATCGGCGCAGCGTTCCTTGAATCAGAAGTCTGGTTCAACGGGCGCCGCCTCGGCGGACACTCCGGAGGATACACACCCGCATACTACGAGATAAAACCCGAAATGTGGGAAGATAATGAGAATTGGCTCGTCGTCCGCATTGACAACCGCATCAGCGGGAAGACCGTGCCGGCTGCACCGACATTATTTCACACCGACCATCATGGCTGGTATCCCTGGGGCGGCATCAACCGCGATGTTTATATTGAAACTGTCTCACCGGTTTTTATTTTTAAAGCCGATGTCCGCGCTGTCCCGATAAACTCTTATAAAGACGGCGATTTCACAGCGTATATCGGAATTTATAACCACAGTGATAAGGACAATATTGTAGAACTCAACGCTGTAATCCGCGAAGCGCATAAAGGCGGTGGCAGAGAAATAAGGTTTGAATCTTACAGAGCCACAATTCCAATGAAAGGTATTAAGTTTTTGGAATTGCACGCAAATATCAGGAATATAACCTTGTGGCACACCGCACCTGAAGGGAATGTTGCGAGTTATCAACTCATCTCAGAATTGAAATCAGATTATGGAAAGGATTCTGTCAACCTTGATTTTGGATTCAGAGAATTCAAAATCCAGGACGGCGGGTTGTATCTGAATGGGAAGCCGCACTTTCTCTACGGCATCAATCGTCACGAAGACGCGCCGGGCTTGGGACCAGTTCAGTCGGAGGAGTTCATGGAGACGGACATAGGTCTACTCAAGGAACTCGGCGTCAACCACATCCGTCCCGGTCATTATCCGTGCGACGAAGAATTCCTGAACATGCTTGACGAGGCTGGCATTACGGCAACTGAAGAAATACCCGCTTATCAACTTACGAGTTCGGAGATGAGCAATCCCGACATCACCGCTATTGCCGAAACGCAACTCATTGAAATGATTGAGCGAGACCGCAACCATCCGTCCATCATCATCTGGTCGCTTGCGAATGAAATCAGCACTTATGAGCCGCCATCGCGCGATTTTATCAGAAGACTCAACAAGACCGCCAAAAAATGGGACCCTACTCGCTACACGACAGTGGCTATCGCCGGGAATCCTTACACCCCGGTAGATTATGTTTCAGGTATCGTTGATGTTGTTTCAATCAACGAATATTTCGGCTGGTATTACGGGCAGATAGAGGATTTGGACAAGTTCCTTGATAAATACCACAAAAAATTTCTACGCAAGCCGTTCGTGATCTCCGAGTTCGGCGCAGACGCGCTCCTCGGCAGGCACATAGATGAAATAAAAAAGGAATCACATCACGATCACTCTTATTCGGAGGAATTTCAGGATGATTTTTACCGGCGTCACTGGGAAATAATTTCCGCGAAACCATACATCGTCGGGACAATGCCGTGGGTTTTCGCCGATTTCCACATGGAATGGACGCCGCTCACTGGCAAACCGCACCCGGTGGAATGGATGAACCTGAAAGGACTGCTCACAATCAACCGGGAAAAAAAGATGTCATTTTATACGATACAGGAATTTTATCGGAGACACAGATTGGAATTATTTAATCGTCCCTGAAAAAAGTTTTTCAAAAGTGAAAAGTGTTCTGGAGTATGATGACATGTAAACGCTTTTGCAGCGACATTGTGATGTCGCACCCCAAGATGTTTCTCTACATTGTTCTCCCCGCAGCCGTTACGATCTTCTTTATCTGCTGCATCAAATCAGTGAAGTTTTCAAAATCAAGGCTCTGCTCGCCGTCGCTCATTGCCTCCATCGGGCGGGGGTGCACTTCAACCATCACGCCGTCCGCACCTGCGGCGATTGCTGCCTTCGCCATCGGGATAACGAGTTCGCTCTTGCCTGTGCCGTGGCTGGGATCGGCGATCACGGGGAAGTGGCTCAGTTTTTTAAGTATCGGCACGGCGGAGAGGTCAAGTGTGTTTCTGGTATAGGTCTCAAAGGTGCGTATGCCGCGCTCGCACAGTATTATCTGTTTGTTGCCCTGCGAGACGATGTATTCAGCCGCCATCAGCAGTTCCTCTATCGTTGCGCTGATTCCGCGCTTCAGCAGCACAGGACGCGGCGCACCGCCGACCTCTTTCAGCAAGTTGAAGTTCTGCATGTTGCGCGTCCCGACCTGGAGGACATCCGCATACTCGGAGACGAGTTCCACATCGCGCGGGTCCATCACTTCGGTAACGATTCGGAGATCATATTTTTCGCGCGCCTCCCGCAGGATTTTCAGCCCCTCTTTGCCAAGCCCCTGAAACGAATACGGTGAGGTGCGCGGCTTGAAGGCGCCGCCGCGTATCATCCGCGCACCCAACCGCTTGAGCAATTCGCCTACCTTCATTATCTGCGAGCGGCTCTCCACAGAGCACGGTCCCGCAATTATCACTATCTTCCTGCCGCCTATCTTCACGCCTTCTACATCAATC
>JBFMBQ010000512.1:0-4504 GCA_040755115.1 bacterium | reverse complement strand
GTCCGCCTGATACAACGCCCGCCCCGCCAACTTATACGGCTCGGTGATGGGCACGATGGAACTGACCATCGGCATCACCTCAAGTTGCTTGATCTTGTAGATGTCCTTCGTGCCGATGATGCCGATTACGGTGCGCTCCTCGCCGAAGATGGGATGCGTCTTGAAGCCCATCTCTTCGGACTTTTTGATAACATTATCAATCTGCTTCTTCGTGGCTTTCTGCCGCATTACTATAATCATTGTAAAACACCTCTTCGCTTACTTAATTGAAGAATGATACAAGTGTAAAAACCGTCATTCGGTTGCGCCGCTGGAATCGGCACTCGTAGTTCGGGACTCGGATTTTTTTTAACCGAACTACGAATCCCGAACTACGATTCGAGCCGCGCAACCGTTCAACGATACACCTTGCACTTTTTGCAGATTCAATCTTTCCTGCTCACAATCTGCACGGATGATTTCATTTTCACGATAGAGTTCGGCGGGATGACACCGCGCAGTGAGACGCAGGGATAGACGAGCGTGCCGCGTCCCACGAGCGTGCCGGGTGCGGTTACGCAGTTGCAGCCGAGTTCCACGCCGTCGCCTAATATTGCGCCGAGTTTGCGCAGTCCTGTCGGGTATTCTTTGCCGTCTGCGCGGATGACGATCTCCTCATTGCCAGCCTGTATTTTGAAATTTGCACATTTTGTGCCGGCGCCGAGGTTCACATCCCGCCCTAAAATGCTGTCGCCCACATACGCAAAATGCGCCGCCTTCGCGCCGTTAAGGAAAATGGAATTCTTTACCTCCGTTGTGTGCCCGATAACGCAGTCAGAACCCGCCACCACATTCCCACGAATGTATGCGCCATGCCTCACCACCGTACCCGCACCTATCACCGCCGGCCCCATCACATACGCCCCAGGCTCAACAACCGCACCCTCCGCGATGAACACCTTGCCGCTAACGAAAGCGCCTTCCATCACCTCGCCTGCGATTTCCCACCGTTCCCAACTGTTAAGAAAATCACTGATCCTTGCAATCATTTCCCAGACATATCTAACATCGTCCAACAGGGCGGAAAATAAAAAATCAGCGAGGTCAAAAAAATCACCGGGCGATAATAAAGCGGTGTCTCCATTACCAGTCATTACAAATTAATTATTATACATAAATCGGAGCGTAGTAGAGTATGGGGGAATAAAAAACTTGCTTTGGAGTGCGACATCACGATGTCGCTTTCATTTGCGGCGACATGTCGCCGTACACCAAAATTAACCTAATTTTTCATAAATAATGAACCACAAAGACACCAAGAGCACAAAGAAAAAGAACTGCTTTTCATTATCTTTTCCCTTGGTGCCCTTTGTGTTCTTGGTGGTTTCATCATTTTTTATGCAACTATAGGGTTATCTCTTGATTTTTTGTAACTATTCATTCCGCCCCGGTCTCCAGATACGGCTGGACTTCTATGAAAAAGAAAAAGAACTGCTTTTCATTATCTTTTCCCTTGGTGCCCTTTGTGTTCTTGGTGGTTTCATCATTTTTTATGCAACTATAGGGTTATCTCTTGATTTTTTGTAACTATTCATTCCGCCCCGGTCTCCAGATACGGCTGGACTTCTATGAAGTTGAACATTAACTCCTGACCAATCTCACCGCCGCGTTCCCTCTCGCCCACCCAATCCGATACGATAAGTTTCGCAGTCCTGCCTTTTGCCCTGAACACTCTCTGGTGGTAGTTCATCCATGCGCGGTTTTTATCGTCAAACTGCCCCAGAAAATGACTGTAGCAGTTCGGAAAAACATGCTGAAAAGATTTGCTGCTGTCGGTAATCTGTTCCGCATTCTCAATCTTTATGGACACCGCATGTTTCTGTTCGGTAGATTTTCCCGCAGCAAGTTCCCGATAATCGGCTGTGAACATCTTCAACGAATACAGCCTGTTCGGTTGAAGATTTTTTATTTCCTGTGAAAAAACATTGGGTTTTGCAGCACTCCTTTTTGTCCAGAGGAAACTGTCCCCCTCCGAAGATCGAGGATACCTTCCCTGGAGCCATCCGTAGCCTTCCATAGATTTTACTTCCATACTGCCTTTTTCCGCCGGCGAAAGTGTCCACCCCTCCGCGCCATCGTTGAAATCAGGATTTCTTAAATGAGCGAGAATATACGGGTCTCCGGATAACATCTCCCTTTTTCCCTCAATGCAGTAATGCCGATATAACTTTGACGCCCATCTTACAACCTCTTCGTCCGCATAGCCCGAAGTATATTCCAGAACTCCAAAGAGATTCTTAAAAGCAGGATCGTTGGCAAGAAAATTGAATTGCATATCCATCCACACTTTATAGTCAACGGACGGATTTGTGTTCAGGCTTTCCGGCGGCGACGACATATAACCGAGCGCAAAGATTACATAATTTGCGGCATCCGGCACAAACATTTTCCATTCCCTCATTCTCTGCTTCAGGGTATATTCCAACTGCCTCTTCGCCTCTTCTTCGCTTGACGGTTCTTTGAGATACACCTCGTGCGCAAACCTGTAGCCCGCATCCACAACTACCCGTGCAAAATTTCTCGGCCCCGATGAATACAAAGAAGTCGCCCAGTATGGATACAAACTTTTGCCTCTGAATTTTTCGTCTTCAGAAATCCTTTTAACCGCTTCAGCCCATATTTTGTATTTCTCTTCCGCGCTGCCGACAAACTCATCGGCGATTATGCCGTCAACAAGCGGAGATTGAAACCCTGCATTTTCCGTCCAGTATTTGTATGCCTCGTCAACTGACACCGATGTCCCCTCGCTCAAACCCGGAACTCCATACTCAATCATCCACCTTTTCCCCTGCTTCTTCCATTCCTGAATATACGGCTCGTGCGCGGCGTCGCCGCTCCCGACAACAACATTCACATTTTTCAGAACATACTTTTTCAGAAAATCCCAGTCATAAGGACCATACTCCTTTACATGCGGATTGTATTGGAATTTGCAGTAGGCGATTTCCGGTATTGAACGAACGATAAGATTTTTTATGGATGCATCCCCTCCCAGCCAGACATTTATTTTATGTTCGCCGGCAGGAAGAAAACGCATCGCCTCCGATGTTTCGCTGCTTTCGTTATCAAGCACAATAATAGCATTGTTTTTTTGTGCGGAATCAAGAGAGATTATCACCTTTCCATTTTTTAATGACTCAACGGTGATTGAAACGAAAATCCATCCCTCTCTTGGATTAATGAATTTATATTCTTCATAAGGCTGTGGAGTGATTTTCTCTATATTCAATAACTCAACGACAAAATTATTTAACCTTTTCTGTTGGCTATGTGACAGGGAATGCGAACGACTGTGCCCCAAGAGGAGCAACAGCACTATAACAACATAAAAGAATATCCTGCGATCTCTGCCTTTTTTCATGGTGTATTAAAAATAATCCTGTCAATCCTGTCTGTGTTATTCAATTTCGAGCATAACGAAATCGCGCGCAGGTATGTGAACCGGAAAACGGTTTTCTCTGTCCTGAATTGTCGCTCCCGTCTGCGGTAGAACAGGGCGTAGTGCGTTTATCTCCTGCCCGATAAATCCTTCACCAATCTCCAATTCAATATTAACCTCATTGTCGTTAAAATTTTCAAGAACGATAAACTTGTCGCCATACAGATACATCGCCACACGCGTCGGGGCGATCAACCTGATTCCTAACGGTTCGGTTATCTCATCGCGCAATACCTGCACAACCTCGCCCGGCAGGTTCATCATAAACGCATACTGCGCTACAGTAAGTTTGGTCGTTTCCTCGTCATAGTTGAAAGTTCTCGTATTGAAGACGATGATCTTGCCGCCGCCGGGTGCGCGGTGGCGTGTGATAAGCGGTGTCTCGGTGGTCGTGAGTTTTGCTACGGCGAGAACCTCTGCGCTGTCAGGATTGAGCCGTCCGCCTATCTCCGCCTGCGCCTTCGCCCTGACCTCCCTGCCGCCGACAACGAAGTTCAACGCATGACGAGGCGCTTTCTTGAATCCGCCCGACGCCGGATAGCCCGCAAGCGCCATCAGTTCTGAATCATCCTTCAGCGCGTCAAGCAGCCCGGAAGTCATCAGCACCGTTCCCCCGCTGTTTACAACGCCGCGTATCTTCTGCGCTATATCTGGATCAGAGGCGGCGTGCACCGGCAGAAATACCACTTTTGCCTCATACGGAAATGCTGCTGTCGGCACAAGCGGCAGCCCGAACATGCCGATATTATCAAAGATGAAGTGCTCCTCCTGCGGCGCGCTGTTCGGGGGCTTATAAGCGGGGATGCCGACCGGCTCTATGCCCCTGATGCGCCGCGCAAGTTCAAAAAGCACAGGCAGTTTCTCCCGAAGGCGCGCTGCATTCTCATTCGTAAATTCCTTCGGATCGTAATGAAACAGGATCAACTCCGGCGCGCCCGCAAGCACGCTCTGCACCGCCTGCTCTACATACACATCGGGGTCGCAGTTGATCTGATCAAACCAGGCGCCCCATACCTTATCGCCGGC
>JBFMBQ010000511.1:0-7959 GCA_040755115.1 bacterium | reverse complement strand
GGACCTTTTACATTTCTTAAATGGCGTCTCAATTACCTGTTTGAAATTACATTAAAAGAATACCTTCTCACTTTTCAATTATGAAAAACCAATCAAACAGTGATGTTGTTGCTGCGCTTGGAGAGGCATTCGGCTTCTCATCTTATAAAGAGGCGCTGGGCATAATGAATAAGACTCTTGGCTCGGATTATGTGGTCATCGGAGGCTGGGCTGTGAGTCATTATTATAGACCTCGCGCCACTGTTGATATGGACATACTGGTATATTCCAGTGCATATGATGATCTTCTTCAAACTTTTGAAGAGGCGGGCAGTGTCGTTGAAAGGTGTTCTCCGGATGCCTCTAAAGTAACATACAAAGAATCAAATCTACAGATCATGAAAATGACTGCAAATCTTGAATTCTTAATGAAGAACAAAAACCAAAGCGCGCTCAGGGGCGAGATAATTTATTATCCTGATATTAATGACCTTGTTGCCATCAAAATATCTGCTGCAATGGCATCTGATAGGGATGTTGTGCGTCAGAAGCAGGACGAAGCCGATATAGCAGGTCTTGTGTCAACCGGCAAGGTTGATGTGAGTGTGGTAAAAATCTCATTGATGAAGATCGGAGCATCTGAAGACACCGCGGAACGGTTGGTAAGGGAATTTATAGTATCGTAGTGTCTTGTCAACAATGAAGTGGCGTATTCACAATTGTTGCGTGGCGGGAGGGAATAATTTAATTGAATATCGAATATTGAACAAGGAATGATGAATATTGAAGGAAAAAGAACTTCATAATTCTAAATTCAATATTCGTTATTCAATAGTCTTTTTAAGAAAATTAACGACATGCGCCATGCGGTTGTTGACACGACAGTAGGTATGGCAGATGAACCAAATAAAGTTTTATGAATGCCTGCCTCTTGAATGGGGACTTGAAGTTGCTGCCGCAGGAGTTAAGATGTGATGCTGAAAAGTTCTAACATTTGCTGCACAGGGACAGTCGCGGACGGAGGTAAAAGATGAAGAGGTATCACAAGTTTCTCATCAATTCCATAATTATGACGGTCGCCGTTATCGGTGTTGCGGGGGCGATTTATTACATTATCAGCCGTCACCATTACCGTTTTGACCTGACACAAGCGAACAAATTCAGTCTGTCGTTACAGACAATCAAAACCTTGCGCGGTCTGGATAGAGATGTTGAGATCACCGCATTCTTCAGCGATGTTGATCCATTCAAGGAGACGGCGAAAGATATGCTTGAGGAATATTCTTACCGCAGCGGGAAAATAAAGTATCGTTTTGTTGACCCTGAGAAGAATCCCGGGGAGGCGAAAAAATACGGCGTAAAGGGCTTGCGCGCCGTTGTATTCCAGTCGGAAGGCTCACGGAAGGATGTTCAGGAATCCGAGATGATGAGTTACACGATGTACAATCCTTATGAGCAAAGACCGCCTGAATTCAAGGGCGAGGAAGCCTTCACGAATGCGATTGTCGCTGTAACGCAGAGGGAGAGGCGGCTGGTTTGTTTTATTGAAGGGCACGGCGAGCGGCGCATAACGGACATTGAGCGCGAGGGTTTCAGCGAGGTTCGCGATGCCCTTGACAAGGAAAATTACAACATCCAGTCAGTTGAATTGATTAAAGAGCATCAACTGCCGGCAAGTTGCTATGTGCTGATAATCGCTGCGCCGGAGAAACCGTTGTTTGAGAAGGAAATTCAGGAGATTGACAGATTTCTTGAGGGGGGCGGCAAGGCAGTTGTGATGAGTGACCCTGTAACGACGCCCGGACTTGAGAAGTTGCTTGACCGCTGGGGTGTTTCGGTGGGGGACGATGTTGTGGTTGACAGGGGGAGTATGTTCTTTTTCGGACCGCTCACTCCGATTCCGCGCTATGGCGTTCATACAATTACGGAGGAACTTGAGAAACAGAATGTGGGGACGATCTTTCCCGGGGTGCGCACAGTGAGTGAAAAGAAGGGCGGGGTTCGCAAGGGTGTGGAGGTTTCGGTACTTCTGCGGAGCAGCGAGGAGAGTTGGGCGGAGAAGAATCTTGAAGACCCGAGCGTGAAGTATGATGAAGGTGAAGATATCAAGGGACCTGTAACGATGGCGGTGGCGGTGAGCGTTGAGAAGAAAGGCGGGGAGACGCGTCTTGTTGTTGTGGGTGATTCCGATTTTGTCTCCAACAGTGCGATTAACGAGGGGGCGAACAGGGATTTGTTTCTGAATATGGTAAACTGGATTGCTGGGGAGGAAAAGAAGATTTCAATCCGACCGCGTTCGGTGGAGGAAGAGAAGGTGATGCTGTCGGGAGCGCAGGCGCAGCGGATTTTTTATATCACGGTTCTTATTCTGCCGGCGGCGGTGCTGATTTTCGGCGGGGGCATCTGGATGAGGAGGCGGAACCGATAGACTGACAATACGGGGCGCATGGCGAGGGGAAATGCAGAGTGCTGGGTAAGGTGCAACCTTGAACAAACAGCGGGGGCGATGAGATCATCCTTGGGTACTGAAAATCAATCAATAAAATCGTGAAGCGATATATTATTACACTGATAATCATTCTGATTTTTGCTGGTCTCTACGCTTACATTCGTTTTTACGAGACTGGGGAGGTGCCGGCGGAGGGCGAGGAGAAACAGATTGAAGTTTATTCCATAAAAAAAGATGAAATTCGCAAGGTAGAGATTATATATCCTCGGCGGCAGGTGGTGTGCGAGAAGAGGGGCGGGCGCTGGACATTGAGGGCGACCGAAGGGATGCGCGTTAACGATGCGGAGATAGACATGCTGCTTGATGCGGTGGTTGATTTCAAGGCTTCACGCGAGATAGGGACGAGGAGGGACCTCGCGTCGTTCGGGCTGATGGAGCCGGATTTCAAGGTGCGGATAACGCTTGCTGACGGAAAGAAATACACATTGTTGATGGGGGTGGAGACACCGGCAGGCGGTAAGAGTTATATAATGCTTGAAAGTGATAATAAAATATATACGGCGGACACTCAAAAGATTAATTCTTTGCGGAAGGATTCGGGTGACCTGCGGGACAAGAGCATACTGACTTTTGATCGTGAGAAGGCGGAAGAAATTACTGTTGAGAAAGGAGGCGTGAGCGTCCACTGCGCAAAAAACGAAAAAGGGGTATGGAATATCGCGGGGAAGAAAGGCGGAAAATCCTGCGAGACGGAAGCGAACGCTGTGCTGTCAACATTAAAATATACAGATGCACGCCAATTTCTTGGAGCGCATGAGAAGCAGCGGGAGGATGGACAGCAAAGTGTTGTTTTGAAACTGAAATTAGAGGGTAATAAGGAGAAGAAAATCATAGTTGGCGAGCGCAGAGATGATGATTTGTATGTAACGAATGTTGAGCGGGGCGAGACCTACATTATTTCGGGCGCGCTTGCGGACGATGTTGAAAAGATGTTCAAGGCAGGCAATGGAAGTAAGATGTGAGATGAGAGAAGTGAGATGGGAGAAGTGAGATGTGAGATGGAAAGATCGTCTTACATCTAACATTACTCAAATATAACGGGTTGAGATAAATTTAGCAATAATTGCGGAATGTGGATTGCGGATTGCGGATTGAAATACTTAAAGATTTCTAAATGGAATGAAATTAGTAAAAATCGCAATATAAACCTTGTCTTTTTGTTCAATGTGCTTTAAAAACCGCTATGTATGAGTAACATTAAAGTTTAACTGAGAGATAATAAAAAGTGAGCAAGCGGATAAAGGTAATACTGAATGCGCGGGCGGGCAGGCGGAAAAGCGAGTTTTCTGAGAAAGCGATAAGGGAATCGTTTCATAGTCTTGACCCGTCCGTTGAGATAGATTTTGCGCTGACGCAGGCGCCGCGCCACGCAGTGGAACTTGCGAATGAGGCGGCGATGGAGAAATACGACATTGTGGTTGCCGCAGGGGGAGACGGCACGGTGAACGAGGTGGTAAATGGGCTTGTGCACACCGGCGCAACGATGGGGATCATTCCCAACGGGAGCGGGAATGTATTTTCGCAGGAAATGCACCTTGCGTCCGACATACAAAAAGCCTGCGAGACGATACTTAATGGGAAGGCTTATGAGGTTGACATCGGTCAGGCTGGCGACCGCTATTATATCTGGCTGATGGGAATAGGGATTGAAGCCAAAATCGCTGCATCGGTGAATCCTGTGCTGAAGAAATATTTCGGTGTCCTTGCCTACGCCCTATCAGCACTTCGCAACATTTTTGATCCCGGCTACTCACTTATGCGCATTCTTGCCGATGATAAGGAAATGACTTTCTTCACCTTCAATACCATCGTAGGCAACGCTGCGAGTTTTGATGGTTTCCTCGGCATACGCTCGCATATCAGCATAAGTGACGGCTACCTTGATGTGTGCGTTCTTCAGCGCAAATCGTTGCTCGGATACCTTGAACTGATGATCAACTTCTTCAGAGGCAGAAGGGATTATTATCGTTACATAGACCGCTGGGGCGCAGCACACTGCCGGGTGCAGAACCTGCGTGTTGAAACAGTGCCGAGCACTTTTTATCATCTTGATGGGGAGGTGGCTGGAAAGACGCCGGTGGACATCCGCATACATCCCAAGGCGTTAAAACTTATACTGCCTGCCCGCAGTTAAGGCGCAAAAAATTGAAAGGGGAACATTGATGAAGATTCAGGTGAGAGAAGAAGACGGTGTTGTAATCATAAAGCCGGAGGAAGAAATCCATTTTGACAATTACAAAGAAGTGGAGGAGAAAATCAATACGCTTATTAACGAGGGCAACACTAATATCGCCATTGATCTTGAAAATGTTTCCCAGTTGTATAGCATGACACTCGGTATGCTGAATAAGATAGCGGCGCAGGTAACAGAGATGGGTGGAAGGTTTTCGCTTCGCAACATCACAAGCAATGTTCGGAAGATGCTGAAAATGACGCGGCTTGATAAAATTATTGAAACAAGATAAACCCGATTTTGTGGAGAAACCCGCAAGATCAGGAATTGTAGGGCGCGGTCTCTGCACCGCGCCGAACCAGCAGCCAGCGGACAATATCAATATATGAACAAAATCTCCGGAACGAAGAAGATACTGATCGTTGACGATTCTCCGACGGTGCGTGGGATCTTCAACGATATATTCAGTCTTCGTACGGATTACGAAACTGATTACGCCGAAAGCGGGAGAGAAGCGATTGGGAAATTGAAAGAAACCTTAGCGGCAGGTGATACCTATAATTTTATCCTCACCGACATAAATATGCCCGGCCTTGACGGATTTGAGACCCTTGATGCAATAAAACAGATTGCACCGGATATAAGAACCGGGATGATCACGGGGTTCAATGTTGACGATTACATAAATATGGCGCTGGAAAAGGGGGTCTTCAACATCATCTGCAAGATGGACCCGCCCGAGGAAATCCTGCGGACCGTTGATAATCTGGTCACAGGCGAGGGCATCTTCGGCATTGAGAATTACCTTGAACCCGATACTTCCACCATCCGCCACCGTATCACGAATACACGCCAACTGAAAGAATTGATTGAGGAGATCCTTGACTTTGCACGCACCATACTTGACGAGGAGAAAATTTACGGACTTAAGACGGGGCTTGTTGAGGTCGGCACGAACGCCATTTATCATGCTTACGGTTATGAAAAAGGCACAAGCGTGGAGTTGAAAGAGTCCGAAGAGGTAACGATTGAATTTGGGAGGGACAGCACACGCTTCGTGGTCGTCATAAATGATACAAGCGGTGCACTGACCAAGGAAAAAGTTCTCACACAACTGAACAAAGGGATCAATCCTTCGCCGGAAGACTTGATTGCTGCTGGCGGGCGCGGCATCTTCCTGACGCGCTTCCTGAGCGATAAGTTAATCGTGAATATTATTCCGCACAAACGGACAGAGATCATTCTTATAATGTATCTGACCAAAGATTATCAGGAAAGCAAGCCTCTGCTCATCAACCAGATTTGATCAAATTTTATCTGTACGGATCAGCGTAATCAACATCAAAAAACTCTATGTTCCATTCACATCGCTGATATGCCACAAAATTTTTTTGTTATCGGGTATTTCGGCTGCCGAAACGCTGGGGATGATGCAATTCTTCAGTCGTTCGTGGAATGGTGCAGGAATAAAATTCCGTCAGTTAAAATAACCGCTCTTTCCGCCAATCCGCTGGGGACGGAAAAAAATTATGGCGTGGGCGCTGTTGGGAAAAAACAATTTTTTGCGCTTTTGCGCACTGCGGCATCCTGCGATGCTGTGATTTTTCCGGGGGGCAGTATCCTTCAAGACATCACGAGTCTCCGCAGTCTGATGTATTACGCAGGTTTAGTCTGGTGCGCACGCCTTCTGCGAAAGAGAATCTTCTTTCTCAATCAGGGAGTCGGTCCTCTTCGGCGAACCATCTCGCTCAAAATCACACAACGCTGTGCATCACGATGGGCACAACTGTTCACTGTCCGCGATGAGGATTCATTAGACTTGCTTCGTAAAACAGGTGTCCCGCATGAAAAATTATTTAAAGCCGCTGACATCACGCTGATGCTGAAGAGTCATATCCCGGATTTGCCTGTTAAAACAACCGACAAGAAAAATGACAACAGGAAGAAAATAGGCATCTCCCTGAGACCTCATGCAGGTTTGCATAATTTAACTCCCCGTATTGCTGCCGCCCTCAGCAAATCGGCATCAGAACCGATAGAAATCCACATCATACCGCTGCATGAAAAAGAAGACGCTGCTCCATCAATAAATTTGCTTGAAAAAATAAAGGAACTGCATCCTGAGTTGCCTGTCCGGTGTTTAACACTTAAAATTGATTCAAGGTTCAAAACTCAAGATTCAGAATTATCATCCACTCCCCTTGAAATCTTAGCCTCCATCCGGGAACTTGACCTGATGATAGGAATGCGACTTCATTCGCTCGTCTTTTCGGGCATCTGCGGCGTTCCTTTTCTCGGGCTGTCCTACGATCCGAAAGTGAAGGCTTTCTGCGAGGCGACATCACAGCCATGCCTTGACCTTGCCGATGATATTACTGGAGAAGAAATCGCCACAGAACTGAACAATGTGCTTCAAAATGCGAACTTCTTTAAAGAAAAATTGAAATCAGAAATTGAAGAACAATATAAGGCTCTGAACTGCGGGATGGATATTTTTCTGGGAAAAGTTACAGGGGAAGAGATTAAATTTGAGGTGCTGGGCATACCTGTTTCGCCGCTGAATTTCAGGGAGGTCGTTTCCCTGCTTGAGGGAAAAATTCAGAGTCGCGAGAGTTGCCATGTGGTTACACTTAACCCCGAGATGGTGATGGTATCGCGCACAGATGAAGTGTTCAGGAAGATCATTACCGCCGCCGATGTTATCGTTCCTGACGGAGTCGGCATCCGTCTTGCGGTGCGCGCTAAATACGGAAGGAAGTTGGGAAAGACAACAGGGATAGAACTCGCTGAATACTTCTTCTCGATCTCAAGGCGGAAAGGAATCAGAATTTTCATGCTGGGCGCAAAACCTGCCGTCATTGAGAGATGCGTGGCAGAATTTTCAAGATGGACGGGACCGCCGATCATTGCAGGATACCATCACGGCTATATGAGGACGGAGGCGGAAGAAAAAGAGGCGGCGGCGGGGATTAACCGTTCGGGGGCGGATATACTTTTCGTGGGGATGGGCGCACCGCTGCAAGAAAAATGGATTGCAAAATACAGAGAGACTTTGAATGTGCCGGTTATGATCGGTGTCGGCGGGTGCTTTGATGTTTTTTCGGGCACTGTTCAGCGCGCTCCTGGCATATTCCGCGCCCTCGGGCTGGAATGGCTCCACCGCATTATCTCGCAGCCGCGCCGCATAAAGCGTGCCGCTGCGCTCCCTGCTTTCGCACTTCTTGCTGTCTGTGATGCCCTGCGATACCGGGTTAAATCTATTTTGTAATTTGACGAGATTTACAGGGTTAGCAAAGGG